>CAUJDI010000045.1 GCA_963169565.1 Bacillota bacterium
ACCCACGTGATCCGGGGGATGGAGTACCTTTCCTCCACGCCCAAATACAACCTTCTCTATAAGGCGCTGGGCTGGGAGATCCCCCGGTATATCCACCTCCCCACCGTGATGCGCGACAGCAAGCATAAGCTCTCCAAGCGCGACGGCGATGCCTATTACAGCGACTTTATCCGCAAAGGGTACCTCAGCGAGGCGCTGGTCAATTACCTGGCGCTGGTGGGATGGAACCCCGGGGATGAGCGCGAGTTCTTCACGATGGACGAACTGATCGGGGCGTTCAGCGTCGAGGGCTTGTCCAAGTCCCCTGCCATCTTTGACATCAACAAGCTGACCTGGTTCAATGCGGAATACATCCGCAGGATGGATCCCGCTGATTACTATGAAAAAGCGCTGCCTTGGTTCCGACAGGAGCTTGGCGGTCTGGACACGGACTTCCGCCGTCTGGCGGAACTGATGCAGCCCCGGACCGACGTTTTCAGCAGTATCCCGGAGATGGTGCGCTTTCTGAGGAGCATACCGGAATACGATCCTGGGATGTTTGACAACAAGAAGCAGAAGAGCAGCCTTCAAACGGCAGGAAACGCGCTTATAAAGGCGAAGCAGTTCCTCGCTTCCGTATCGGAATGGACGGAAAAAGCCCTGCACGATGCCCTGATTTCAGGCATCGCCTCAGAAGGGCTTAAGAACGGCACGGTGCTCTGGCCGCTTCGCATCGCGCTTTCCGGGCAGCTTTCCACCCCCGGCGGGGCGGTCGAGATCGCCTACCTTCTGGGCCGGGAAGAAACCGGCCGAAGGCTGGACGCGGCGCTGGAGAGATTTGAAAGCTGATGTGAAACCAGACTGGGAATATTGTTGAAGTTTGCGCTGAAATGCGGCGCTGACGTCCTTGTTTTGTATCGATCCGGCGTGTATAATACCATCAGAGAAATCTGGAGGTGGATATCATGAAATCCGTACCCATCAAACTGAGTTTTGCAGAGGAAGTCAAAACCTTCGTCAATGTCGCCAACCGGTACAACTATGACATGGACCTGCGGGCCGGGCGGCATGTGGTGGACGCCAAGTCCATCCTGGGCATCTTTTCGCTTGACCTGAGCAAGCCTATCACGCTGGAGGTTTATTCTGAGGATTGCGACGATTTGCTCAATGAGCTGAAGGCATTTATCGTCTGACTCAGACACAGCAAAACGACAGCCCGGCTTTTGCCTGCCCCGCGCGACCGCGCACCGTCGGCAGGCTTCTTTATAACCACTCATAACTAAAATGCCTGACGGAGGTATGAGGATGCTTCTGATCGACGCTCATGCCGACACGCTGTACAGGATGGCGACGGAGCCTGGGTCCTCATATGACCTGAGCCTGGAACGTCTGCTGAACGGCGGCGTCAGCCTGCAGGTGCTGGCTCTGTTCTGCGGCACAGACCCTGCTCCCCGGGCGGTCGCTGATCTGATTGACAGGATGCTCTGTACGCGGCAGGCGCTGCTGAATGATGGATGGGTGCAGACCGACGATCCTTTTACGGCCGTTCTGGGCAAAACCAGCTTCATGCTTTCCATTGAAGGGTGCGAGCCCTTTGAGAAGGGCCTGGAAGCGATCCGTGAATACAGGCAGCTTGGCGTGCGGATGGCCTCGGTCACCTGGAACCATGAGAACAGGCTGGGGACCCCCGCCTGCGTCAACCAGGAAGACGGCCTGAAACCTTTCGGCCTAAAGGCGGTTCGGGAAATGCAGCGCCTTGGCATCGCCGTTGATGTATCCCATCTGAACGTCCCCGGTTTTTATGACGTATTGACCGAATCGGACGCGCCGCCGTTGGCCAGCCACTCCTGCTGCAGGGCGCTGCGCGACCATCCGCGCAACCTGACAGACAGACAGCTGAAGGATCTGTTCGCCCAGGGCGGGTATGTCGGCGTGAACTTCTATCCGTCCTTCCTGGTTGACGACGGAAACCCCTGCGATATCCAGTCAGTGATCGACCACATCGACCATATGCACCAGATGGGCGGTGCGGGAATGGTCGGCTTCGGCAGTGATTTTGACGGCATCACAAGCAAACCGGACGGTCTTGACAACCCGGAGGACTTCCCGAAACTGATGGATGGACTGATGCGACTGGGCTATGGGGAGAAGGACGTGCAGGATATCGCCGGGCTCGGCTTCCTCAGGTATTACAGGCGCATTTCCGTATAACGGCAAAGAGATGCAATGGCTTGCTCACCTTACTGCTTCTGCCGGGGTTCCTTCCAGTATATCAAGCGCCGCCTTTTTCGCGGCGTTCATGGCAGCCGGCAGCGGCAGGGCGCGGATCTCCCTGGCTGTTGCCCAGACAGCACCTTCAGCAGGAGAGCATGTGTCCGTATAGACGCGGTACAGTTTCATCTCCCAGATACGATGGGTGAACACATGCCGTGAAGTTCCAAGGAAGTCAGCCTGCCCCGCCGAAGGCGCGGATCCCCTCGCGGCGGCCAGGGCGGTTTCCTCGCCGCTGTCCCCTTCCGCAAGGAGGAACACGTACAGCCCTCTGAGCAGCGCCTGATGCCTTCTGATGAGCAGTATGCGGTCCCCGCACTGCAAGAGGACGACGCCGACGGGGAGAATGAGCGGCGCCCTTTTCTTTTTCAGCATCGGCAGGCGGGCCGGGTCCCCGTCCCTGTAAGCCAGGCAGTCAACGCTCAGCGGGCACCGCGGGCAGTCCGGCGTGCCCGGCAGGCATACCGTAGCACCCAGGTCCATCAGCGCCTGGTTCATGTCTCCCGCGCCTTCCTGCGGCATCAGCGCCCGGCCCAGATCCAGCAGCCTGTTTCTCGTCTGAGGGCTGCTGATCTCATCCTCCACAAGGAACAGCCTGCTGATGACGCGGTTCAGGTTGCCGTCCATAGCAGGCACCGGCTCGTCAAAGGCAATGGACGCGATCGCCGCCGCGGCGTAGGGGCCGACGCCGGGAAGCTTCAATAGGCTTTCCGCGCATTTGGGGAAGACGCCGCCCATCTCCCCCGCCACCATTTTGGCCGCCCTGTGCAGGTTCCGCGCGCGGTTGTAGTAGCCCAGGCCCTCCCAGGCCTTGAGCACCTCCTCCTCGCTGGCGCAGGCCAGGGCGGTCACGTCCGGAAAGCGCGCGAGGAATCGCTCATAATATGGCCCGGCAGTCTCGGTGCGGGTCTGCTGCAGCATGATTTCCGACAGCCAGACCCGGTACGGATCCCGCGTTCCCCTGAAAGGGAAGGCGCGTTTGTTCATGCCGTACCAGGACAGAAGCCGGGAAATAATCCCCTCTGCCCCCGTGTCCCCGCGGTTCATTGGCCTTCGTTTTCCTGCGCTTGCATCCGGGCAAAGTACTCATATTCCTGCTTCAGCTCGTTGTGAAGCGTCAGCGAATCCCAGCGGCTGTTGTTCTCCGTCAGCATGGCCTTCAGCGGCACGGAAGGGATGCCGTTTTCACGGAAGCCGTCCAGAAAGCGATTGAGCATCCCTTTTTTGAAGAACGCCATCACCATCATCTCATCCGAAAACCCTTCTCCATCATATTCGAGCGCCTTTTTCGGCTCAAGGCCGCACAGCGCCGCAAGCGTTTGCAGGTATTCCCCTGCATTGACAGCATGGAACTGTATCCCCTGGCCAAAGGCGAGGGCGGCGATCCTTTCCGCGCGTTCCCCCTGCATGTTGTAGCACAGCGTGACTGCCTGGTCCATTCATGTACCGTCCTTTCGGAGTTACTGCCAGTATCATATCACAAAGCGGGCAGCGGCAGCCCGCCGCGTCGCTTGACGGAAATACGTCCGGACATTAGGATGTTGTCAACCGCTCTTGGGGTATCCTTTGCCTCAGCCGCAGGGAATACCCGATTGCATGGAAGGGGATCCTGATGAAGAAAAACGACACGCTCCGCCTCGCATTGGCCGCCACGTTCCTCGCATTGGGTTTTCTTCTCCCCTTTCTCACCGGCAACAACAGGCAGCTCGGCAGCCTGCTCAGCCTGATGCACATCCCGGTGCTCCTGTGCGGTTTTATCTGCGGCTGGCCTTACGGCCTGGCTGTCGGATTTATGACGCCGCTGCTGCGCTCCCTGATGATCGGCATGCCAATGATGCTTCCCGTCGCGCTGGCGATGGCATTTGAGCTGGCCGCCTACGGCGCGCTGTCCGGCATTCTTCATGCGAAACTGCCCAAAACCTCTTTCTTCCTGTTTATTTCCCTGCTCGTGTCCATGCTGCTGGGCCGGGCCGTCTGGGGCATCGCAAGCCTGCTGATCTACCGCGTCATGGGGGATCCATTTACCCTTGAGATCTTCTGGGCCGCCGCTTTTGCCACCCCTTGGCCGGGCATCCTGCTGCATCTTGTCCTGATCCCGGCCGTTCTCCTCTCTCTGAGAAAGGCAAGGCTCCTCCCGCTGAAAGGCTGAGAAAAGGCGCCTCCCGCACAGGAAGGCGCCTTCTTCGATACGACCGTTACTTGCTCTGGTCAACTGTCATGATCGGGTCCATCATCTGCAGCATCGTCTCCCGCTGCGTCTTATATTCCGCTTTATTCTCCCAGAAGCGCGCGTACTCGCTCTTCGGGGTCGGGAAACGGTAATAATTGATCCTGTTTCGGATGAACATCAGCACGTTGGTATCCCCGGAGAGGTGGTTGAGGATGCTGATCGGCTGGTTGAAGGCAAAGATGCTCGCTTCCGGCATCTCTTCCGGCTCAACGATGCCCACGTCCGCGTAAGACTTGTAGAAAGTGATAAACTCGCTCAGCAGCTCGGTCGTATATCCGCGCTGCCCGTCCCTGAACATCTCATAGCTGACGATAACGGTATCCCCGTTCACGTCCACGTGGACCCGACCGACCTCATAGATGTTGCTTGCGACCAGCACAAAGGTCTGCCTGCCCTGGATGGACAGATCGATCGGGGTGAACATATACCACTTGTCGGTCAGCTGCGGCGTCACGTCGCGGAAGTGCGGCCCGAAGGATGACACCGTGTTGCGGGGGTAATAGGTGTTGGTGAACTGGTCATAAGTGTGGATCTCGTTGTTCCACGCGTCCTTGGTGATGGTCAGCTTCTGGGCATAATAGAGTATCTTTTTAAAGCCGCCATCCGTTTTGACGGTGTAGCGGTAGGCATTGACCTCTCCGTTTTTTGTGAGGTTCTTATAGACGTAAGCCATCACCGGCTGGGGCGCGTCGCCCTTAAGCAGGGGGAAGGTCATCGTCTGCACGTTCTGCCTTGTGTCCTGATCATATACCTCAACCGTGACGCTGATGTCGCGGTCATTGGTATTCTCAACGGTAAAAACCGCTGCCTGCGCGCCGGGATCGGAAAAACGGAACTCCTTGACCGGTACGACCTTCAGTGTGTCAGCCGCCAGCGCAGCCTCCGGCATGATAAAAATCACCGCTGTGAAGGCCAATATCAGGGACAATAAGCGTTTCATAGATCATCATTCTCCTTCTTGCAGGGCTTGAAAGCCATCTGCATGCATACAACGCGCCTGCTGAGCATTTTCATGCAGACATCAGTTGCCTGCGCTGTCATCATACCCTTTGTTCCGGCAGTCTGCGTGCGTTCACATATCGTTCACGCTCTTGTTAAAGTCTCATCAAAGTTCCGGGGTAGACTTTAGGTGCAATGAAAATTGCGCGAATGACAGGAGATCATTGAATGAAAGGAATGAGTGATATGAAAAAGAACCATGGCAGCACGATCGCCATCCTGGCCCTTGTCCTGGCCCTTTCCCTGGCCCTGGGCCTGGGCTCCATCGCTTTAGCCGCGGGCGACACCCTTACAAAGGATGAGATAGCGGCCATTGTCGACACCAAGACGGACAAAAGTCTGATCACCAGCCCCTTTATCGAGGTCGCAAGAAAAGCCCAGCAGAGCGTCGTGGGCGTCAACAACTACCAGACTCTGAGGCGCAGCCAGTTCGGCTATAACTTCGGCTTTCCGTTTGACCAGTTCCCGGGCGGACAGGATCAGGAACAGCGCAGCGGCACGGGTTCAGGTACTGTGATTTCCACTTATGGACATGTCCTGACCAACTATCACGTGATCGAGGACGCCACGCGCGTGACGGTGACGGTCGGTGAAAAAGAGCTTGATGCAACCGTCGTGGGCACCGATTCCGACCTAGACATCGCGATTCTCCTGGTCCCCGGCCTCGATCTGCCGGCGGTTCCGCTTGGTGACAGCGACGCCATCCAGGTCGGTGAGTATGCGATCGTCATCGGCAATCCGCTCGGGCAGCAGTTTGAACGCAGCGTGACGGTCGGCGTGGTGTCCGCGGTGGAACGGAAAATGTCCTCGAACACCCGTGACCGCTACGGTCTGCGGACCCAGAACGAGAACCGGATGATCCAGATCGATTCAGCGATCTCTTCCGGCAATTCAGGCGGAGGCATGTTCAACACCCTGGGCCAGCTGCAGGGGATCCCGTCCCTCAAGCTGGTCGACAACAGTGGGAACATCTTCTCCGCCTCCAGTTACTCCGTTGACAATATCGGCATGGCTGTCCCCATCAACGCCGCCAAGCCGCTGATCCGCTCAGTCCTTGAGAACTACAACGCCAAGGACGTGCCCGTCAAGGCAGAGGGTACCAACCAACCTGCCGACCAGCCCTCCCGGCCGCGCATCGGCGTGAGCGTCGGAACACTTTCCTCCAACTGGCTTCCTGTCGCCCAGGGCATGCTGCCCCAAGGGGCATACGTGTCCAACGTCGAGAAGAACTCCCCCGCTGAAACATCGGGGCTGAAGGTCGGCGACATCATCGTGGAAGCCGGCGGCGAGACCGTCACCAACCAGAGCGAACTGATCGCCAAACTCCAGCAGATGAAGGAAGGTGACATCGTGAAACTCAAGGTCTATCGTGTGGCAGGCCTGCCGGAAGCACTGGAGAACAGCGAGCTGCTTGACAAAATGGGAAAAGGCGAGTATCTGGATTTTGAGGTCCAATTGCTGATCCTTGATCCGTCCAACATGTGACTGCGTTAACTAAAACAGCTTGATCAGAACAGACAGAAAGCGCCGGGGTTCATCCCCGGCGCCTTCGTGTGTCGGCAAAGCGTCCCCGGACGTTTTGCCGTTTTGGAAGGACGGGCATGTTCACCTGCTGCAGCGCCTCCGGGCAGAGAAAACGCAAGGAATGAATCTCTTCGCAAACCACCGCGCCCGTCCGGCAAAGCCGAATGAAGCAATGTCAGTCAGAGGGCCGTGCTCTCCGATACTCCCCATATACGGCAAATCTGCAGTATCGGCGCCAGCCCTCTGTGCATTCGCCGCAGAGTAACACCGCCGCTTCGCCTCCTCCGGCCCCTATCCGGAAAAATTTCTCACTGCCCCCTTGCATTGGTGCCGGATATAGGGTATAGTATGACCATCGTTAGCACTCGCCTTGAATGAGTGCTAACAATACCAAAAGTTCAAGGAGGAAATCATGAAAGTCAAACCCTTAGGTGACCGAGTCGTCATCAAGAATACCGAGAGCGAAGAGACCACCAAGAGCGGCATCATCCTGACCGGCGCTGCCAAGGAGAAGCCCCAGATGGCAGAGGTCATTTCCGTTGGCCCCGGCGGCAATGTGGACGGCAAGGAGATCACCATGCACGTGACAGCAGGCCAGAAGGTCATTTACTCCAAATATGCCGGGACTGAGGTCAAGATCGACGGAGAAGAGCTCATCATCGTCCGCCAGTCTGACATTCTGGCCATCGTGGAATAAGAAGCAACAGGAGAAGGAGAAAGAACATGGCAAAGCAGATCAAATTCGGCGATGACGCCCGCAAAGCCCTGGAAAAGGGACTTAACACCCTGGCCGATACCGTGAAGATCACGCTGGGCCCCAAGGGCCGCAACGTCGTGCTGGACAAGAAGTACGGCGCCCCCACCATCACCAATGACGGCGTCACCATCGCCAAGGAGATCGAGCTGGAGGACGCTTTTGAGAACATGGGCGCCCAGCTGATCAAGGAAGTCGCCACCAAGACCAACGACGTCGCGGGCGACGGCACCACCACCGCCACCCTCCTGGCGCAGGCCATCGTTCGTGAGGGACTGAAGAACCTGGCTGCCGGCGCCAATCCCATGGGCCTGAAGCGCGGCATCGAAAAGGCTACCGAAACCACCGTGGACGCGCTGAAGGAAATGTCCCGCCCCATCAACGGCAAGCATGACATCGCCCAGGTCGCAGCGATCTCGGCTTCCGACGAGACCGTCGGCCAGCTCATTTCTGACGCAATGGACATCGTCGGCAAGGACGGCGTCATCACGGTCGAAGAGTCCAAGACCATGAAGACCGAGCTGGACACCGTGGAAGGCATGCAGTTTGACCGCGGCTATGCCTCCGCCTACATGGTCACAGACCCGGACAAAATGGAAGCCGTGCTTGAGAACCCGCTCATCCTGATCACCGAGAAGAAGATCAGCAACATTCAGGAAGTGCTGCCCGTGCTAGAGCAGGTCGTCCAGGCCGGCAAGAAGTTGCTGATCATCGCCGAGGACGTTGAAGGCGAAGCGCTCGCGACCCTGGTGGTCAACAAACTGCGCGGCACTTTCACCTGCGTTGCGGTCAAGGCCCCGGGCTTCGGGGACCGCCGCAAGGAAATGCTGCGCGACATCGCCATCCTCACCGGCGGCCAGGTCATCTCCGAGGAACTGGGTCTGGAGCTGAAGACCACCACCCTGGACATGCTGGGCAGCGCTCACCTTGTCAAGGTCGACAAGGAGAACACCACCATCATCGACGGTGCCGGAACCAAGGAAGAGATCCAGGCGCGCGTCGCGAACATCAAGGCCCAGATCGAAGACACCACCAGCGACTATGACAGGGAGAAGCTGCAGGAACGCCTGGCGAAGCTCGCCGGCGGCGTAGCCATCATCCATGTCGGCGCCGCCACTGAAGTGGAGATGAAAGAGCGCAAGATGCGCATCGAGGACGCCTTGGCGGCCACCCGCGCAGCAGTGGAAGAGGGCATCGTCCCCGGCGGCGGCGTAAGCCTGCTCAACGCGTCGGAGAAGGTCCGCAAACTGCTGGATGAGACCCAGGGCGATGAGCGCACCGGCGTGAGTATCATTCTGCGCGCCCTTGAGGAGCCCATCCGCCAGATCGCCGTCAACGGCGGCGTGGACGGCTCCGTCATCATCGACACCCTCCGGCGCGAAAATAAGAAAGGCCTGGGCTTCGACGTGGCCAAGGGCGAATATGTTGACATGATCCAGCGCGGCATCATCGACCCGACCAAGGTTTCCCGCAGCGCACTTCAGAATGCGGCCAGCATCGCAGCGATGGTCCTCACCACCGAATCCCTCGTCGCAGACATCCCCGCGCCTGAACCCGCGGCTCCGGCCGGCGGCGGCGGCATGGGCGGCATGTACTGAGATCAAGCATCAGACCGGACAGATGAGCGGCGGGCTTCGGCCCGCCGCTTTTTTATTTAGCCGTTGCATGTATCAATTGCTTGACGTTGGTTTCGCCCAAAGATGCGCATCAAGTCTCTTTGGCTGAAAAAATCACATCAAAATTTACAAAACCGAATAAAACCCCTTGTCTCTTGTGGTTCGTTTGTATATACTGCCCAATATATAGTGGAGAGGGGCGGATGAACGGCATGACTTCTTTGGCGATGATCATGGTCGTTTTTTGCGGTGTATCCGCGCTTGTCCTCTACGCCATCTGCGCGAAGGCTCAGAGGGAAGATCAGGCGCAGCTGAAGCGCCTCCGCGAAAGCCAGACCTATCAATCCCTGCGCGAAAAGCTTACGGAGCTGAGCCATTATGACATCGATCAGCTGCGCATCGAATGCAGCGGCATCACCGTCACCAGCGTATGCCCCGCACACACACTGCTCAGCTTCAGTTTCAAGCAGAACGGGAACAGCGTACGCAACGACGCCTTCACCAGGCTCTATGCCGAGCTGATCGCACAGGACTTTCCGCTGTTCGTCCAGCGGCACGCCTATAAACTCTGCAGGTACAGAGTGTACCGGCCCAACGGCAAGCCTGAGTCCGCCTATGCCTTTGTGATGCGCCGCGGATTCAAGGATTTCCTGCTGGCGGAGCGCTGCCCGGCCCAGCTGAGGATCTTCTGATACAGAAGTCCATGCCGCCTGTGGGCGACATGGATTATAATATGCTGAAAAATCCCCGATCTCCTTCTCAGAAACGGGGATCTCTTTTTTCTTCCTCAGGAAGGTCCGGCAGTTTTGCTTCGATTTTGGATTGGACGTATTCTTTCATCACCAGCAGCGGGACATGGTCCGGCGGATCCCCCGCCTTTTCGATCCCGCGGGCCAGAACGATCCGCAGAAAATCCAGCTCCCGGCTGCTGATCCACAGCCTTTTTTGCATGTCTTTGCCACAGGAGGCGCAGCAGACGCCCCCCTCTTCCGCCGGCAGATATCCGCCCTCCCCAAGCATCTCCCTTCCACAGCGGACGCAGTGGTTCAGCCTCGGCTTGAAACCTGTGATGGCGGACAGATGCAGCAGAAACGCGCAGACAGCCGCGTCAGGAGGCACGTATCCATATGCAAGGCGCTTCAGCGACCTGACCAGCAGGATGAACAGATGGGGATTGGGCTCTTCCGGCTGAAAGGCTCTCAGCGCTGTCCCGGCGACAAACGAGGCATAGGCGAGCCTGTCATAGTCAAGGCGAAGGGGATAAAAGGACTCTATGACCGTGCAGGCATGCACGATCTCCCTGCCTTTGCCGGAAAACAGCACGTACTCCCCCAGGGTAAACAGTTCAGCGCTTCCCATCAGCGGGCTGTTTGGCTTTCGGCATCCGCGGCAAAGTACATCCACCCGTCCGGTCTCAGGCCCAACGAGCGTCAGGATGCGGTCGTTCTCCCGCCATTCAGAACGGGCCAGGACCACTGCCTGGAGGGTGCGGTAAGCCAAGTGCGGCTCCTTTCCGGGCGGTCAGACATGCTGTGATTTCCTTGAGGATAAATCGGTCTTGCCGACCTGTCAACGTTCAAACCAAGAGAACAGCGCCCAGCGTGTTCTGCCAGGCGCTGAGGCTGTGGACAGTAATATTCAGGGGAGCTTCAGAGGGCACAGTCCTCTGTTTGAGATCGTACCGCCCGGCTTTGCCGGGCGTGCGGGGCGAATTGCGGAGCAATTCATCCCTTGCATTCTCACTTCCGGGAGCGCAGCGACCAGGTAAAAATGCCTAGTCATCCTTAACGACGAAGTGTCCCTAGACACTTCGTCGATACTCTCAGCGGGCATCCCCCATGAAGAAGATCGCGACCGTATTGGGGCCCGCGTGCGCCCCGATGATGGTTCCCAGCGTGAAGAACTCGATTTCTCCGACATCGGGCATCCCCTGGCGCACGAGGCCGGCCAGATACTGCGCGTCCTCAATACAATCCCCGTGGCTGATGAACACGGGCTGGCCGGCTTTCGGCTTGGCCAACTGACAGCATTTCTCCGCCAGCGCTTTCAATGCGCGCTTTCTGCCCTGGGTCTTCTCGCGCGGAACGAGCTTTCCGTCAAAATTGACGTGCATGATCGGTTTGATATGCATCATGCTGCCCAGCAGGGCGGACGTCTTGCTGACCCTGCCGCCGCGGAAGAGGAAGTTCAGGTCGTCCACCGTGAACCAGGAGACGATGCGCTGACGGTTGTTCACCAGCCACTGCACAGTTTCATCCAGTGTCTTCCCCGCGTCGCGCTGCTGCGCGGCGTAATGGACCAGAAGCGCCTGGCCAGCCGAGGCCAGAAGCGAGTCAACGACCATGATCCTGGCTTTGGGGTGCTTTTCCAGGATCATGTTTCTGGCAGTCTGGATGGACTGGATCGTTCCGGAAAGCCCTCCCGACAAGCTGATGTACAGGATCTGCTCGCCTTTTGCCGCAAGTTCCTCAAAGCAGGTCACCGCGCTGTCCACCGTCACCTGCGCTGTGGTCGCCACGCGTTCATCGCGCAGATCCCTGTAAAAATCTTTCAGCGTCGCCTCGTCCTCGACGTTGTACATTCTCTCAACGCCATCCATGCGGTACGGCATGGGCAGCACAGCAAGCCTGTCATGCCGTTTGAGGAAATCTACAGAAATATCCGAGCCTACGTCCGTCACGATCCAAAATGACATGAGGTTCTCCTCCTTGGTTCGATTTTTCTCCGCAAAGATGCGGCCGCGATAGAGTGTACCCAGTAATCAATGCTCAGTCAATTTTCACTCATTGTTCAAAGAGTTTCAGCACATCTTCCCGGCTGAGACGCTGAGGCACCGCCTCGCCCGGTGTGATCAGACGGTCAAACAGCCGCCGCTTGCGCCGGCCCATGTCCACCACCGCTTCCTCGATGGAACGCAGAGAAATCAGGCGCAGGATGTGGACCGTTTTCTCCTGCCCCAGCCGGTGGGCCCGGTCGTTTGCCTGGTCTTCCGCCGTCGGGTTCCACCAGGGATCATAATGGATCACC
Organism: Bacillota bacterium; assembly: GCA_963169565.1. Lineage (GTDB taxonomy): Bacteria > Bacillota > Clostridia > Christensenellales > Aristaeellaceae > UBA6115. Next base: position 12,401 of record CAUJDI010000045.1, read on the forward strand.
ATGTCGGCGCCCGTCAGGTTCAATCCGGTGCCTCCGGCCTTGAGCGAGATCAGGAAGACAGGTTCCCCCCCGCGGTTGAACCGGTCCGCCAGTTCAAGCCGTTCCTGCGCCCCGGTCTCACCGTCAAGATACAGGCTGGGGATGCCTGAATGATCCAGCCGACCCCTGATGATCTTCAGCATGGAAGTGAACTGGGAAAAAACCAGGACCCGCCGGCCGTTTTTCAGCGCTTCCGCAAGCACGTCCATCAGCAGTTCCAGTTTTGCCGACTCACCCGTATATTCCGGCAGGGTCAATAACGGGTGGCAGCAGATCTGGCGCAGCATCGTAATGGCGGACAGTACCTCGATCCTGCTTCCGTCAAGCCCTCTTGACGCGAGCAGTTCATTCACCCATGCCCGGCTCTTCATCAGCGCAGCGCTGTAAAGGCGCCGCTGCTCGGCGTCCATCTCACAGTAGAGTGTCGTCTCAAGCTTCTCAGGCAGTTCAGACATCACGTCACTCTTGAGCCTGCGCATCAGGAAGGGGCGGATGCGCAACCTCAGCTCCGCCGCGTGCCGCCCGTCCTCATATTTGCGCAGGAAGTCCCTCGCGCCGCCCAGGTAACCGGGCAGCACGAAATCAAACAGGCTCCACAGTTCGCCGACGCTGTTTTCCATCGGGGTCCCTGTCAGCGCAAGCCGGGTATGGGCATTGAGCCGCTTCACAGCGCCCGCCGTCTGGCTGGTAAAGTTCTTGATGTTCTGCGCCTCATCCAATGCGGCAAAGCGGAAGCGTACATCCGTGTACAGTGCGATATCCTGCCGAATCAGCGGATAGCTGGTGATGATGATATCCGCCTGATCCCTGATCGCCTCTGACAGGGCATTCTCCCGGACAGCGCGGCTGCCCGTGATGACCCGCGTGGCAAGCGTCGGCGCAAAGCGGCTGATCTCCGTTTCCCAGTTGTACAGCAGGGTCGTGGGCGAAATGATCAGGGACGGCAAACGGACAGGTTCGCTGAGGACAAAATATTGGATCGCCGCGATCATCTGCGCCGTCTTCCCAAGGCCCATCTCATCCGCCAGAATGCCGCCCAGCCCCAGCATATGCAGCGCGCAGATCCAGCGGAAGCCGCGGACCTGATAGCCATAGAGCCCCTCCACAGGGCTGTCCAGCCCTTCAGGGTCCAGGGCCACCGCCATCTGCGCGCCTTCATCAAACGTGACCGGCAGGCCGTCTCTCCCGATCAGCGCGGCCAGATAATGCGCGCGCATGGCGGGCAGGTCCCGCTCATCAGGCTCGACGACGCTATGGATATAGGCATCCGCAAGCGCCTGCCACTCACTCGCGTCCTGCAGGGTAATGAAAGCCCCGTTCTTATAGCGGAAGTACTTCTTCTGCCTGCCGATGGCCTGCAGCAAGGGCAGGATCTCATCGATCAAATTCCCTTCGTCCATCAGCTCCAGGCGGATGCTCCCGGCTTTCATGCGCATATGGCCCGAGAGGGACGGGGCGCGCGGGGTCAGCTGGCGGAAAGCCTGGCTCAGGTACACCTCAGCCAATCGGTGCATGGCGGACACGCCCTGCATCAGAAAATCAAAGATCCTGTCGTCGTCCTGGAGGTCCGCTCGGCCGGTCCGAGCGCGGAAGCCATACCGGCCCAGCAGGTCCATGATCTCCCGCTCACCGGAAGCGTCCCTGAGCAGATATGCCGGCATAGTCGCGTCAGGCTGGAAGGGATCTGTCTCATATGCTCCGTAGCAGAAGAGGACGCGTGCCGCGATCCCGGGCCCCTCTCTGTCAAGGTACACCTTTGCCTTCAGCGGAAAGCGCAGCAGGCGCTCCTCCAGCTCCTCCTCAAACACGACCGCCTGGGCGCGCTGAAGCCAGGGGAGCAGCTCCGAAAATACCCGGGGAGTCTCCGCCCTGGAAAAGCGGAAGATGATCTCCCGCACCGCCGGATTCTTCGGCAATGCCATCAGCAAGGCCCGGTCCTCCGGGCCTAATCTGCACACCTGACCGCCGATGATGACAAACTCCGCATCTTCCGTGAGCCGGGCGACCCGTTCCTGCCAGGCTGCCGTCAGCACGACCCCGCGGATGTCATACCCCGCGCGGAACAGCAGCGGGAGGGAAGTGGGCTGGATGCCCTGCTGTCTGCTTTCAGTTTTGCCGTGGACCAGCAGAAATTCCTGCCCGGAAAGCTGTCCAAGCAAGAGCGAAAGCAAAGCGCCGCGAAGCGGCACGTCCCGCCTGAAGATGCCGGAGAGCGGCTGCTGGGCATCCTGCAATGTCTGGACGTGGGCCGACAGCAATCTGCACAGATGATCCATCTGCGGCGCGAGGTGCATCCAGGCCGGCGAAAAAACGACGCGGCTGCTGACCGGAAAGGATGTTCTGCTTTGTATTGCGTCAAGAAAGCCCGGGATGTCGCGGATGTAGGATGCCCTTGCTTCCCCTGCCTTCAGGCTGAGAAAAGCCCCGTCCTCCCTGATCCTGAGCACCGGCAGCAGTGCAAAGACACTGCCGCCGGGCAGGATGCCCTGTGCGGATTCAAAAAGAACACGGGGCTCCCCCGCTGCGGTGTCCTCCGGCTGTACGTCCAATTCCCAGCCTCTTTCCGATGAAGTTGCTTCCAATCCGCTCTGATTCAGATGAAGAGCCACAGGCTCAGCGCCATGACGGCCATGCCGCCGATAAGACCGTACATGCCCAGATGATGCTCCCCGTACGCCTGGGCGCTTGGCAGCAGCTCATCCAGGGAGATGAACACCATGATGCCCGCCACCCCGGCGAAAAGAACGCCGTAGAGCACGTCGCCCATGAACGGCAGGAGGATCAGATACCCGATGACCGCGCCGAGCGGCTCCGAGAGACCGGCGAGCAGGGAGTAGCGCATCGCGATGCGCCGGCTCCCGGTCGCGTAATAGATCGGCATGGAGATGGAGATGCCTTCCGGGATATTGTGGATAGCGATCGCCGCGACGATGGGGATGGCAAGCTTCAGGGACTGTGTGGCGGACACGAAGGAGGCCATCCCCTCCGGAAAGTTATGGATCCCGATGACAAGGGCCGTGATGACACCGGTGCGTTTCAGCCGGCTGCGCTTATGATCCCCCGGCTTTACGGCGCAGACCATCTCATGCGGGTTCTCCTCACAGGGAATCAGCCTGTCGATCCCGGCGATGAGAAGGATGCCGGCGAAAAAGGCCAGCAGGGTGTACAGCAGACCGGCCTTATCGCCGTATGCGCTTGAGAGCATCGATCTGGCTTCCGCGAACAACTCCACCAGGGAAACGTAGATCATCACGCCGGCGGACAGGCCGAGGCTGACGGAAAGGAAACGGGTGCTGATCGTCTTTGCGAAAAAAACGATGGCTCCGCCGATGCCTGTGGACAGGCCAGCAATCAGAGTCAGCAGCAGCGCACCAGGGATATTGTTCATGCCTGTCATGGGAAGCGTTCCGTCCTACACAAAATGATCTCTCGCCTTGATGTGTTCAAACACCCGCGCCAATCCTGTCAGGGAAGGCTCGAAGATCAGCCCACGGCGAGGCTCGCTTCCCGAGGACACTGTCCGCCTGAACGCGTCGTCCAGAAAATCGCAGGCGACAGCGCATGCGCGCGGCAGGGACGCGCCGAGCATCCTCGCCGCGATCACACAGGAGGCAAGCAGGTCTCCCGTTCCCGGGTAAGACCCCTCATACTCGGGCCTGAACACCGTCAGCGGCTCATTCTGCGAGTCTTCGATCCTCACGCCGATCCCGCCCTGCCCGTCCCTTACGCCCGTCAGGATTGCCGCCTTCCCCCCGATCCCCTTCAGCGAGACCGCTTCATGCAAAGCGGGCTCCTGTCCTTCCGGAAGCGGCATGCCCAGCAGCAGGGCCGCCTCGGTCAGGTTTGGAAAAATGACGTCCGCCTTTGCGCAAAGTGACCTGAACCCCTTGATCAGGCGCTCCTCACAAAAGGCGTAACGGCGGCCGTGGTCACCCATCACGGGATCAACAAAAAGCATCGCGCCGGGCGCCATCAGACCTTGAAGCGCTTCCTCCATCAAGCCAAGCTGCGCCGGCGACGCGACATAGCCGATGTATACCGCGTCAAACCTCAGTTCCAGCCGCCCCCAGTGCGAAAGGGTCGCCCGCATGTCCTCGCTCAGATCACGCCGGTGAACAGAGCCGAAACCGCCCGTGTGGGTGCTGAAATAGGCCGTGGGCAGGAGCGAACAGGCAAGGCCCGCAAGCGACAGCACAGGCAATACCGCCAGCGCGGAACAGCGTCCCGTGCCGGAAACATCCTGTACGATCAGGATTCGCCGCTGTATTTCCTCAGTCACTGCCACCGCGGTCAGTCCGCGCGCTCATTGCCCATGAAGCAGACGGACAGCGTCCCGGGGCCGGCATGGGATCCGATGACGGGTCCGATCATCTGGATGCGGATGTCCTGCAGGTCAGGGATCCGGCTCTTCAGCTGGTTCCTGAGGATCTCGGCTTCATCCAGGATATCGCCGTGGAGGATGATGACGGTTTTGCCGCTGGTTTCGCCGATGGTTTCCACAGCCCTATCCACCAGGGTCTTCAGCGCCTTTTTGCGGCCCTGCACCTTGGAATGCGCTTCCAGTTTCCCTGCGCGTGTGATGTGCAGGATGGGCTTGATGTCCAGCATCGTGCCCATGATCGCGCTGGTCGCGGAGATGCGCCCACCCCGGCGCAGATAGGTCAGGTCACCTACGGTGAACCAGGCATGGGCTTTCAGGCGGTTGTCCGTCACCCACTGCGCCACTTCCTCCAGTGCCGCGCCCTTCTCATACAGCTCATGCGCGCCCAGGATCAGCAGGGTCTGCGGACCGGAGATGGACAGGGTGTCCACGACAACAAACTTACGGTCCGGATATCTCTCAAGCAGTTCCTTCTGCGCTTCCAGGATGTTCTGGAAGGTTGCGGACATCTGCGAGGAGAAGGCCAGGAAAAGAAGGTCCTTTTCCCTGAGGATCGGCTCAAAATACTCAAGATAGGCAGCCGTCGGCAGAAGGGACGTGAAGGGTTTGGCCCCTTTGCGCATCCGGTCGAACAGGCCCTTTTCTGCCCCGCTGGCGCCGTTGTCGTCCAAATACTCCACATCATCCAGTGTATAGGGCATTCTGACGATGGGGATGTTCTTCTCTTTGGCGATCTCATGCGGCAGATCGCTGTCGCTGTCGCTCATCAGCACATAATCCTTTGCCATGGCTGCCCTCCGTCTTCAATCATCATTCGATGTGCTGCAAGTATAATGGAAATCGGACAAAAACACAAGTTGTGGCGGAAAACAGGGCCGTCTTGCGCTTCGTCCGCCTCCAAACACCTGTGGATAACATCAAAAACCGGAAGCATGGCGATAAATGCTGTTTCAGCATTGAATCCCCGGGTATTTTTGTGTATGATAATCGTTGGTGCGTACCCGGACTGGCGCCGGCATGACGCGATCCATCTACAGCACGAGGAGGATTTTCAATGGCGAAATATGTTTACCTATTCAAAGAAGGCAATGCGCAGATGCGCAATCTGCTTGGCGGAAAGGGCGCGAACCTGGCGGAGATGACCAACATCGGTCTGCCCGTGCCCCAGGGCTTCACCGTCACCACGGAAGCCTGCACGCGTTATTATCAGGACGGCAAGACGATCGCCCCGGAGATCGAGGAGCAGATCTACGAAGCCCTTGCGAAGGCCGAGCAGGTCATCGGCAAGAAATTCGGGGACATCAACGATCCCTTCCTGGTCTCCGTACGCTCCGGTTCCCGCGCGTCCATGCCCGGCATGATGGACACCATCCTGAACCTGGGCCTGAATGACGTGGCCGTGGAAGGGCTGGCCAGGCTGACCAGCAACGAGCGTTTCGCATATGACTCCTACCGCAGGTTCATCCAGATGTTCTCCGACGTCGTGATGGAAGTGGAGAGAAAACTGTTTGACGCGGAGCTGGATGCCATCAAGAAGGAAAAGGGCGTCAAGGGCGATACCGAACTGAACGCAGGCGACCTGAAGGAACTCGTGCGCCGCTACAAAGCGCTGTATCTGAAGCAGAAAGGGGAGGAATTCCCCCAGGATCCCAAAGTCCAGCTGATGGAGGCCATCAAGGCCGTTTTCCGCTCCTGGGACAATCCCCGCGCGGTCTATTACCGCCGCATGAACGACATCCCCGGCGACTGGGGCACAGCCGTCAACGTTCAGGCGATGGTGTTCGGCAACATGGGCGACGACTCCGGCACCGGCGTGGCCTTCACCCGCAACCCTTCAACGGGCGAAAAGAAACTGTACGGCGAGTACCTGATGAACGCGCAGGGTGAGGACGTCGTGGCCGGCATCCGCACGCCCAGCCCGATTTCCTCCATGGACCAGAGCATGCCGGAGGTCTACCAGCAGTTCGTCGACATCGCCAACAAGCTGGAAAAGCACTACCGCGACATGCAGGACATGGAGTTTACCATCGAGCGCGGCAAGCTGTACATGCTGCAGACCCGCAACGGCAAGCGCACCGCGGCGGCCGCGCTGAAGATCGCGGTGGACCTGGTCAACGAAGGCCTGCTCAGCCAGGAGGAAGCAGTGCTCAAGGTTGAACCCAAACAGCTGGACACCCTGCTGCACCCCAACTTCGACGCCAACGTCCTGAAGACCGCCAAACCCTTCGCATCAGGTCTCCCCGCTTCCCCCGGCGCCGGCGCCGGCGAGGTGTACTTCACCGCGCATGCCGCTGCCGCCGCCGCGAAGACGGGCAAAAAAGTCATCCTGGTTCGTGAGGAGACCACCCCTGAGGACATCGAAGGCATGGATCTGTCCCGTGCGATCCTCACCGCTCGGGGCGGCATGACCAGCCACGCGGCGGTCGTCGCCCGCGGCATGGGCCGTCCGGCCGTGGTCGGCTGCCATGACATCTTCATCGACGAAGAAACAAAGATAATGACCTCGGTTTCCGGGGATGTCTTCCATGAGGGCGACACCATCAGCGTTGACGGCACCACCGGCAAAGTCTACCGCGGGCTGCTGGCGACGGTCGAGGCGTCCGTGACGGGCGATTTCGCGCTGCTGATGAGCTGGGCCGACAAGGCGCGCAGGCTGAAGGTCCGCACCAACGCGGACACCCCGCGGGATACGAAGCAGGCCGTCTCCTACGGCGCGGAAGGCATCGGCCTTTGCCGCACCGAGCACATGTTCTTTGAAGCCAGCCGCATCGCGCTCGTGCGCGAAATGATCCTTGCTGATTCCCAGGAGCAGCGCAGGACGGCGCTGGAAAAGATCCTCCCCCTGCAGCAGAAGGACTTTGAGGCGATGTTCATCGCGCTGGACGGCCGGCCGATGACGGTGCGTTACCTGGATCCGCCGCTGCATGAGTTCCTGCCGCAGAAGAACATGACCGATGAGATCAGCGCGTTGGCCAAACAGCTGAAGACCACGCCTGAGAAGATCATCGAGAAGATCGAAGCGCTGCACGAGTTCAACCCGATGATGGGCCACCGCGGATGCCGCTTGAGCGTCACCTACCCTGAAATCGCGGAAATGCAGACCAGGGCCGTACTGCAGGCAGCGCTGAAGGTGAAAAAGGAGACCCGCAAGGATTTCGTGCCCGAGATCATGATCCCGCTCATCAGCACAAAGAAGGAACTTGCCTTCGTCAAGGCCATCGTGATGGAAACGGCGGAGAAGGTCTTCAAGGAACAGAATGACACGATCAAGTTCATGGTCGGCACCATGATCGAGATCCCGCGCGCCTGCGTGACTGCGGACGAGATCGCGACCGAAGCGGAGTTCTTCTCCTTCGGCACCAACGACCTCACCCAGATGGGCTTTGGCTTCAGCCGCGACGACGCGACCAAGTTCCTCAACTCCTACTACGAAACGAAGATCCTCGAATCCGACCCCTTTGCACGCCTCGATCAGGACGGCATCGGCAAGCTGGTCGAAACCGCGATCACCCTTGGGCGCAAAGGCCGCCCCGGCATCAAGCTGGGCATCTGCGGCGAGCACGGCGGGGATCCTTCCTCCATCGGGTTCTTCCACAAAGTCGGGCTCGACTACGTCAGCTGCTCGCCCTTCCGCGTGCCCATCGCGCGCCTGGCCGCAGCTCACGCCGCCATCAACGAGAAGATGAACAAGAAAGCTTAAGATCCAACAATCCAAAAAGCGGGGCCCTTTCCGGGTCCCGCTTTTGATTTTTCCTGACGCTTCAGTCCAGCTTGAAAGCGGCCTTGATCTCCTTCACCTGCTCGTCATCGATCAGCACGGGGGTACCGATCTCCTTCGCGGCGATCACCGCCCTGGCGCTGTATTCCAGCACTTCCAGGCGATCAAAGGCGTTGAGCAGGTCGCTTCCGGTGACCAGCACGCACTCATTCTCAATGATGATGACGGGCACCTTGCTTGACAGGGCAGACACCGTGCCCTTGACGTCGTTGGTGGAGCTGAGGAAAGGCAGTTTTCTTACCTCGCGCAGGCTGATGTAGCTCTCGGGGATCAGGCGGGAATCAAAAGGCGTGCTGGTCACGGCAAAAGCCATGATGGCGGGGGCGTGGGCGATGAGCACGCTGCCGATCTCCGGATGCGCAGCATAGATCGCCTGATGCAGCGGAACGGACCGGCTGGGCGTCATCCCGGCCTGGCACATGCCGTCCTTGATGAGCACCAGGTCCTCCGGTTCAAGATACTTCCGGTCGCGGTTATAGGGAGTGATCAGGAAAGCATCCCCATTGATGCGCTGGGAGTAGGTCCCCTGGGTGGAAGTGAACAGCCTCTGATCGTAGGAACGGTGAATGAACCGGCACATGTCCCGGCGGACGGCCCGTTCCTCGCTGGAAGCCACCCTGGGGATGAACTCATCCATCACCACATGGCGCGGGTACGAGTGGGCCGCCAGCTGTTCATCCGTCAGCGCCCTGGGCTGGCCAAGCTTGAGCGCGTCGATCTCCAGCCTTCCGCTGAAATCCAGCGTCTCAAAGGCCATAAAGGCCGAGAAGAGGTCCTTGGCTCCGATCACGCAGCCATGGTTCTCCATCAGCACGGTGTTGTATCCCTCTTCAAAACGCCTGGCGATGTTGCGCCCCAGCAGCTCGCTGCCCGGAACCGCGTACTCCGCCACGCCCACGTCGCCGCAGATCTTCAGCACGTCCGGCACCAGGCGGATATTGGGGACCCGGCGTACCAGGGAAAAGGCGATCATCGTGGGCGGATGGGCGTGCAGCACAGCGCGCAGGTCCGGACGGATGCGATAGATCTCCAGATGCAGCGGCAATTCGACGGACGCACGGTGCATCCCGACCTGCGTTTTATCCGGCTTGATCCGGATCATGTCCGACCGGGTCAGTGAGCCCTTGTCGATCCCCGAAGGCGTGATCCAGACGTCGCCGTTGTCGTCCCTGATGGAAAGGTTGCCGCCGGAGGTCGTGGTCATGCCGTACTGGTAGATGCGCTGCATGATCATCACCAGCTGGTCCGCCGGATGCAGCAGGTCAAAACGCATGGATTCTCTCTCCCCCTTGCCTTGAAATGGTTTCCGTTCTGATCGTACCCGCGGTGAACCGGGCCGTTCCATCATACGCCAAAACAGGATGGATTTCACGCCCTGAATGTAATCCATTCAGATTACAAACATTTTTGCATCAGTATGCATCGTCATGCTATAATCCGGCGAGAACAGAAAGCTGGAGAAAAATGATGGAAGACCGGAAAGAAGAGATCATCCGTCTGCAGAGCAGGATCATCCGCGAAATGACCCGAAAGAACCTTGCCCGGGTCGGGAACGACCTTTGGGGCCGGCCGGATGATACAAAGGATCCGCTGACACCGCCGCCCGGCTACCCGGAGGTGCCGGAAATCGATTTTTACGGAAACGGCGTCACGGAAAAAACGGAAAAAATCAAGGATGCGGACAAAGCGGAAGAAAAGGATGCCCCCCAGCCCAAGGAGGACATCGACGCCCTGAAGGCGGAGCTGAACAGCTACATCGGCCTGGAAGTGGTCAAGGCGGAGGTGGAGAGCCTCATCAACCTGGTCAAGGTGAACAGGCTGCGAAAGCAGCATGAGCTGCCCACCGAGGACCTTTCGCTGCACATGGTGTTCTCCGGGAATCCCGGTACCGGCAAGACCATGATCGCCCGGCTGATGAGCCGGATCTACCGCAGCCTGGACATCCTGTCCAAGGGACACCTGATCGAAGTGGACCGTTCGGGCCTGGTGGCGGGCTATGTGGGCCAGACGGCCATCAAGACCAGGGAAGCGGTGGACAAAGCCCTGGGCGGCGTCCTGTTCATTGACGAGGCCTATGCGCTCACGACAAGAGGCCCCCAGGATTACGGGCAGGAAGCGGTGGAGACGCTGCTGAAGAACATGGAAGACCACCGGGACGACCTGGTGGTGATCGCCGCTGGATACACGGACCTCATGAATGACTTTGTCCACAGCAACCCGGGGCTGGAGAGCCGCTTCAACCGCTTCATGTATTTCCCGGACTATACGGTGGATGAGATGTTCGCGATCTTCCAGATGCGATGTGAGAAAGCCGGATACCGCCTGGCAGAGGACGCGCAGGAGAGACTGAGGACGATCCTGATGGAGCAGAGCGAGGACAACGTCGGTTTCGGCAACGCCAGGGGCGTGCGCAACCTGTTCGAGCAGGCCGTCTCCCGTCAGGCCAACCGGCTGGCCAGGCAGGAGAGCGTCACGAGGGATGAACTGATGCTGCTGACGGCTGAAGACCTGGAGACTGCTGAAGAAAACGGGATGGATCCGGAGGGTCCGGACGCAGCCGGCGCTTGATCCCGTCAGGGACGTTTTGCATTTTGCTTGCACTTTCATTCATTTTCATGTTATATTGTTGCAACCTCTCACCTGGAGGCTGTAGTATCATACAATATCAAACAGGAGGAACGCATGATGAAAAAGTGGATCGCACTGGCAATGGCCCTGATGCTGGTTCTGCCCCTGATCGCTCTGGGTGAGCAGATCAAGGGCGAAATCACCATCGGCATCTATGAACCCGCCTCAGGCCCCAACGGCGCCGGCGGCAAGCAGGAGACATTGGGCATCTATTATGCAAACTTTGTCGCGCCCACAGTCCAGCTTTCAGACGGTGTATACAAAATCAATCTCGTCGAAGTGGATAACCAGTCTTCCAATGACAAGGCTCCCAGCGCAGCGCAGACCCTGGTGAGCGCCGGCGCTTCCATCGTCCTGGGCTCCTACGGCTCCGGCGTGTCCATCGCAGCTTCCGGGATCTTTGACGATGCCGGCCTGGTCGCCATCGGCCTGTCCTGCACCAACCCGCAGGTGACCATCGGCAACCCGCTGTACTACCGCATCTGCTACCTGGATCCTTTCCAGGGCACGGTGCTGGCCAACTTCGCCAAAGACGAGTTCGCGGCCAAGAAAGCCTATACGCTGGCGCAGCTTGGCAATGACTATGACGTCGGCCTGGCCTACTATTTCACCGAAGCCTTCAAGGGGCTGGGCGGCGATGTGACCGGCGAGACCTTCCCGCTGGGCACCAGTGACTTCACCGCCTATCTGACCAGCGCGGTCAACGCGGGCGCGGAAGTCATCTTCTCCCCCACCTCCACGGAATTTGCCTCCCAGATCATCACCCAGGCGGCGGCCAACGGAGTCAAGGTCCCCATCCTGGCCGGCGACACCTGGGACTCCTCCGTCATCCTGGACGCCGCCAAGGGCACGGACCTGTCGGTGAGCGTCTCCACCTTCTTTGACGAGGGTGACACTTCCTCCGCAGCGGCCGAGTTCGTCACCGGCTTCAAGGCCTGGCTGAACGCCAATCCGGACAAGCTGGCCAACAATGGCGGGAATGACATCGTCGCGGCCGTGTCCGCGCTGGGCTATGACGGCTACATGGTGGCGCTGGAGGCGCTGAAGAAGGCCGACTCCGCCGATCGTGAGGACATCGCCGAGATCATGGCTGACGTGACCTACACAGGCGTGACCGGCGCGATCGTATTCGGCGAAAACGGGGATGCCATGCGTGACCAGGCCTTCATCAAGAAGACCAACAACGCCGACGGCAGCTGGATCTTCGTGAAAGTCCAGAGCATCGCGAAGTAATCCTTTCAAAACCATCCATCCGGTCTGACCGGGGCATGGGGGCCGATGTCTCGTCGGCCCCCATTTTCTGTAAGGGGGTCCATCCATGTCGGATTTCATCCGCGCCAACCTGCCCTACCTGCTGGCCGGCATCTCCGTGGGCGGTCAGTATGCCCTTATCGCCATCGGCTATACGATGGTGTACGGCATCCTGCGGCTGATCAACTTCGCCCACGGCGACATCTTCACCGTTGCCGCCTTCGTGATGGTATACATGAACGCGACGATGCCGCTGTACATCTCCCTGCCGCTGACAGCGGCAGTGACGGTGGCGCTGGGTTTCGCGGTGGAACGCGTCGCCTACAAGCCGCTGCGAACCGCGCCGAGGATGAGCATCATGATTTCCGCGATCGGGGTCAGTTACCTCCTGCAGAACCTGATGTGGTACATCACCGGCGGCCTTGCCAAGCAGTACCCCACGATCCCCTGGATCTCAAGCTCAGTGACGATCTACACCGCGACGACAAAGATGGTCACGCTGGTCACCCCGGTGCTGACGCTGCTGCTGGTGATACTGCTGGTGCAGCTGATCAACCACACGAAGATCGGCATGGCGATGCGGGCGGTGAGCAAGGACTTTGAAACATCCAAGCTCATGGGCATCCGGATCAACCAGGTCATCTCCGTTACCTTTATCATCGGATCTTTCCTGGCGGCAGTCGGCTCGATGCTCTATTTCTCAAACTACACCGCCGTCACGCCGGTCTCCGGGGCGATGCCAGGGCTGAAAGCCTTCGTGGCCGCGGTGTTCGGGGGCATCGGTTCAATCCCCGGCGCGGTCATCGGGGCCTTCATCATCGGCATCTGCGAGAACATCATCAAGGCGCTGGGGCTGACCACCTTCTCCGACGCCTTCACCTTTGCGCTGCTGATCATCATCCTTATCTTCAAGCCCTCGGGTCTCTTCGGCGAGGCCATCTACGAAAAAGTGTAGGTGCGAGAGATGAAAAAGACAAGGATCACACTGATCGTCCTGTTCACGCTCTGCGCGCTGGCGCTGATCATTTTCTCCCTGTCCGTCAAAGACAGCCTGCCCGGTCTGCTGGACCGGATGGATGCCGAACAAACGGCCACACAGGATGACAAGATGCTCAAGGCCCGGGACCGGGTACTGGAAAGCATCCGAGAGGGTGACCGCTCCAAGATCCTGCGCAACCTGGAACGCTATACCTCAGGATGGGCTGACCGGCTGGATCTGAATGGTGAGATCGGGCTTGAGCTGTTCTTTTTCAGGAACGGTCCTTCCCTCACTGCGCTGGGCCTGTTCCTGCTTGCCGCGGCAGTCGCCATGGCACTGAGTGTTCTGGACAGGAAAGGCCGTTTCCGGAAAGCGGCGCCGCCGCTGATGCTCATCGCGGCGGTCTATACAGGCGTCTACATCCTGGAAAACGTTGTGGGAAGCGATTCCATGCTGATGACGGTGCTGGAAAAGGGAGCGATCTTCGCGCTCATCGCCGTGTCAATGAACCTGCTCAACGGCTTTACCGGCCTGTTCTCCCTGGGCCAGGCAGGTTTTATGCTCATCGGCGCCTATACCTATGCGATCTTCACCATTGAGACGGGGACACGCCCGCAGGTATACCAGTATTATGCCGGCGGCCTGGTTCAGTTCACGCTGCCCGCTCTGGTGTCCATCGGCCTGGCCGGGCTGGCCGCGGCGTTCTTCGCCTTCCTCATCGGCTTGCCGGTGCTGCGGCTGAAGAGCGATTACCTGGCCATCGCGACGCTGGGCTTTGCGGAAATCATCCGCGCGGTGTTCCAGTATGACGGGCTGGGCCCGATCACCAACGGCAGCAACCTGCTGCGAAAATTCGCCACCTATGATACCGTCCTGTTCCCCTTTGTGATCGCCGGGGTCTGCATCGCGCTCATCGCGCTGATCATCAACTCCACCTACGGGCGTTCCTTCAAAGCCATCCGGGATGACGAGATCGCGGCGGAAGCGATGGGCATCAACCTGTTCCGGCATAAGCAGATGGCCTTCGTGATCAGCAGCTTCTTCGCCGGCATCGGTGGCGCGCTGCTGGCGATGTACCAGACGACCGTCCAGGCGGCGGCCTTCACCTCGGCCATGACCTATGAGATCCTGCTGATCGTCGTCATCGGCGGGATGGGCTCCGTCACCGGCTCCGTCATCGCCAGTTTCCTCTTCGTCGCCGCCAGCGAATGGTGGCTGCGCTTCCTGGACAACGAGCAGATGATCGGCTCCTTCCAGGTCCCGCTGCTGCGAAGCGGCTTCAGGATGGTGGTGTTCTCCGTGGTCATCATGGCGGTCGTGCTGTTTTACCGAAAGGGCATCATGGGCGACAGGGAGCTGAGCATCAAACGCCTCACTTCCAGGCTGTCCCTTAGGAAGGGAGGCTTGAAGAATGGCTGAGCACGTTCTGGAACTGAAGCATATCACCATGCAGTTCGGCGGGGTCGTCGCGGTGGATGACCTATCCATGCACATCGACCAGGGCGAGATCGTGGCCCTTATCGGCCCCAACGGCGCCGGGAAGACCACCGCCTTCAACTGCGTCACCGGGGTGTACACCCCGACAAGCGGGCAGGTGCTCTATCACGGCCGCCTGATCGTCAGCAACCGGCCCGAGGGACGGATGAAAACGCTCTACGCGGGCAGTCAAAAAGATCATCCCGCGGAGGTGGTCGTCAACACGCCTGACAGGATCACAAAACTGGGTCTGGCCCGCACGTTCCAGAACATCCGGCTGTTCAAAACACAGACAGTTTTTGAAAACGTCCTCATCGCCACCCACCTTCACCGCACCAGTAACCTGCTTACCGCGACCCTTCGCCTGAACTGGCGGGAGGAGAGGGAGATGCGGGAAGAGGTACTGAACCTTCTGGAGGTGGTGGGTCTGAAAGACGCCAGGGACGAACTGGCCACCTCGCTGCCCTACGGCAAGCAGCGCAGGCTGGAAATCGCCCGGGCGCTGGCGACACGGCCAAAACTGCTCCTGCTGGATGAGCCGGCCGCCGGGATGAACCCTCAGGAAACCGACAGCCTGGCGCTGTTCATCAAGCAGATCAAGGACCGCTTTGCCCTGACCGTGTTCCTGATCGAGCATCATATGGACCTGGTGATGGACATTTCTGACCGGATCTATGTCATCGACTTTGGCAGGCTCATCGCACACGGGGCTCCGCACGAGGTTCAGGACGATCCCGACGTCATCAACGCGTATCTGGGGGTGGACGAGGAATGAGCCTGTTGACAGTCAAGGACCTGCAGGTCAGTTACGGCGGGATCGAAGCCCTCAAGGGAATTTCATTCACTGTCGAGAAGGGCCAGATCGTCACCCTCATCGGCGCTAACGGAGCAGGCAAGTCCACCGCGCTGCGCGCCATCAGCGGCCTTGTGCCGGTCAAAGCCGGAAGCATCACCTTTGACGGCAAGGAGATCAAGGGATGGGACACCTCAAGGATCGTTTCGGAGGGCATCGTGATGGTGCCGGAAGGGCGCAGGGTGTTCCCCAACCTGACGGTGCTGGAGAACCTGAAGATTGGCGCCTACCTGAGAAAGGACCCTGCGGAGGTCAGCGCATCGATCCAATACGTTTTCGAGCGCTTTCCCCGGCTGAAGGAGCGCGACTGGCAGATGGCGGGGACCCTGTCCGGCGGCGAACAGCAGATGCTGGCCGTCGGCCGCGCCCTGATGGCCCGCCCCCGGCTGCTGATGATGGATGAACCCTCCCTGGGCCTGGCTCCGCTGGTGGTCCGGGACATTTTCGCCATCATCCAGCGTCTGATGCAGGAAGGCATCACCATCCTGCTTATCGAACAGAATGCCAACGCCGCGCTGCGCGCCGCGCATTACGGCTACGTCCTGGAAACGGGGCGCGTCACGCTGGAGGACACCGGAACAAACCTGCTGAACAACCAGAAGGTCCGGGACGCCTACCTGGGACAGAGCCGGAAAAGAAAGGCCCAAGGGGAGTAAGCGGAGGCCAGGAATACTAAAGAGCAAAACGGGACTGGAAACTCGCTTCCAGTCCCATATTGTTCAATCTGATTGCTTATGGCTCATCCCCGGGATATAATCCCCTCATCAGCAGCGCGGAGGGCAGCATGGACTGGATCGAGGTATGCGTCAGCACGACAAGCCGTGGCGCGGACACGGTGTCCGGGCTGTTGATGATATGCGGTGCAAAAGGCACGCAGATCATTGACCGCGGGGATGTGCTGGATGCTGCCCGCCTTCCCGGTTTCGGCGAGATCATCGACGCGGAACTGGCCGCGAAGATGCCGGAGGACGTGCAGGTGAAAGCCTGGTATGCCTCCGCCGAGGACGCGATCAGCGCACGAAGCGCCATTGAGAGACTTGCAGGCGGCAAAGAGGCGGACTTCGGCGCGCTCACTGTGAGCAGCTCCACCGTCGCGGATGAGGACTGGGCCGAGAACTGGAAGAAATACTTCAAGACCGCACGGATCGGGAAGCGCCTGGTCATCAAACCGGTCTGGGAAGAGTACACACCGCTTACCGGTGACCTGATCATCCATATGGAGCCGGGGATGGCCTTCGGCACGGGGGCGCATGAGACGACGCAGCTATGCCTGGACATGATCGAGCGCACATATCAGGGCGGTCCGGCGCTGGACATCGGTACAGGATCGGGCATTCTGTCCATCGCGCTGGCCAAGCTGGGCGGCGGACCGGTCCTGGCGGTGGACATCGATCCGGTCGCGGTCAAGGCCGCCGGGGAAAACATCGCTAAAAACGGACTTGCGGATACCGTCACCGTGGTCGCCGGCGACCTGCTGGACCATGCCGCGGGACAGTATGCCTATATCTGCGCCAATATCCTGTCGGACGTCGTCATCAGTCTTTCGGATCGCCTCAGGCCATTGCTGGCGCCCGGCGCGCGCTTTCTCGCTTCCGGCATCATCAGGGACCGCGCGGCGGAAGTGCTGGACGTATATAAAAAAACCGGTTACCGGCTTGTGGAACGCCGTGAACTGGGTGAGTGGGTCGCGCTGCTGTTTGAAGATGCGGCGGCGCCGTGATCCCGGCATGATCCTGAATGAAGCAGTCAATCGATTGATCAGAGAGGCCTGTTTGAAGAAGACAGTGGCATTTTATACCCTGGGCTGCAAGGTGAACCAGTATGACAGCCAGGCGATGCTGGAGAGGTTTCTGGAAGCCGGGTATGAGGCAAGGGAGTTCGGCGAGGCAGTTGACGTGAACGTCGTGGTCACCTGCGTGGTGACCTCGGCAGGCGAACAGAAAAGCCGGCAGATGCTTCACCGGGCAAAAAGGCTCTGCCCCAAAGCGGAGCTGATCGCGGCGGGCTGCCTCGCGCAGAAGGACGCCGAAAAGCTCAAGGACCTTGGGGCCAGGCTGATCATCGGGAACCAGCACAGGGACGGGATCGTCCGGCTGCTGGAAGAAGCTGTTCAGGATGACATCCAGCTGATTGCCGTGGAGGATGTGCGCAGGATCCCCTACGAGGATACGTCCATTTCCAGCCGGCAGGGCAAGACACGCGCGGTGATGAAGATCCAGGAAGGCTGCGACCGTTTCTGCAGCTATTGCATCATCCCCCACGTGCGCGGCGGCATCCGCTCCAGAAGCCCGGAAAAAATCAGGATGGAAGCAGCCAGGCTGGCATCAGCCGGTTTTCAGGAAATCGTGCTGACCGGGATCCACCTGAGCAGTTATGGCCGGGATCTTGACGGCGCTGACCTCATCAATGCCATCCGGCGCGTCGCGGAGTCAGGCATCCCGCGCATCCGTCTGGGCTCCCTGGAGCCCATGGCGGCGACGGATGAGTTTGTCTGCGAACTGAAGAAGATCCCCCAGGTCTGCCCGCAGTTCCACCTGTCCCTGCAATCCGGGTCGGACACCGTCCTTAAGCGGATGCGAAGGGCCTATACGTCCGCGGAGTACAGGGCATCCGCAACGCGCCTTCAGGCGGCATTCCAAGGCTGTGCGCTGACGACCGACGTCCTGGTGGGTTTCCCGGGGGAAACAGAGGAGGAGTTCAGCCAGACGCTTGCCTTCTGCCGGGCGGTCGGGTTTTCGAAAATGCACGTTTTCCCCTTCAGCAGCAGGACCGGGACGGCCGCAGAGAAGATGCCCGGCCATCTCCCCCGCGCCGTCAAGGCTGAACGCGCCGCGCGCATGGGCGCGCTGGATGAGGAACTGTCCGCCGCTTTCCGTACAGGGATGCTGGGGACCGTCCAGGACGTTCTGTTCGAGCAGCCCGCTGAACGGGGAGAGACGGAAGGTTATACGCCGCAGTATTTTACGGTCAAGGTCCTCGGCGGGATATCCGGCAGGATCCAGCGCGTCCGGCTGGATGCCATGGAAGGCGAAGGCTTCCGCGGAACGCTCATCCAATAGAGACCATCAATCAGTCAGCAAGGAGGAACCATCATGAGCGACTGCCTGTTCTGCAAAATCGCGCGGGGCGAGATCCCCTGTGACAAGGTCTATGAGGATAATGATATCCTGGCATTCAGGGATATCCATCCTCAGACCGCGTGCCATGTGCTCATCATTCCAAAAGACCATTTTCCGGGGCTGAAAGAGCTGGAAAGCGCCAGTGACGCGCTGCTCGCCGGCCTTCTGCGCAAGGCAGCCGCTGTCGCCAAGTCGGCGGGGATCGACGGCAGCGGATACCGCCTGGTTTCAAACTGCGGCAGGGACGCCTGCCAAAGTGTGCAGCACCTCCACTTCCATCTGTTGGGCGGCCAGCAACTCAGTGATAGAATGTCATAGCCATTCCTCCATTCAAGGCGCATAAGGTCGCGGGACGCATGAAAAATGATGCGTCCCGCTTTAATTTGCTTGATAATCCGCCGTGATCGGGGTATAATATCCCGCGTGGGCAGTTTTTGACCCGCAAGGAAAGGGTGATTGAAAGCGTGCAGGAGATGAAGTGGTCCACGCTCAAGCGGATTGCGCCCAACCAGGTGGAGGAGATCTTCCGCCGCGCCCTGCTGCTGGAGAGGATCAACGCGATCGGTCCGGTGGGCAGGCGGACGCTGGCCGCATCGATGCAGCTTTCAGAGCGCGAGGTGCGCGCCGTCGCTGAGGCGCTCAAGGAGGAAGGCTTGATCCTGCTGAACACCACCGGCATGATGCTGTCCCCCGCCGGCATCAAGATCCTTCCCGAGGTGCGTTCCCTATGCAGGTCCATCAGCGGCATCCATGAACTGGAGAAAGACCTGAAGGATAAACTGTGCATTCCGCAGCTGACCGTCGTTCCCGGCGACGCGGATCAGGATCGCATCGTGCTCATCGACCTGGGACGGGCGACCGCTCAGGTGGTCGAAAGCGTGCTGAAGGACGGGATGATCATCGCGGTATCCGGCGGCAGTACGATGAGCGAGGTCGCCCACGCCATGGCGCCTGCGGCCAGCCACGTGATGGTGGTGCCTGCACGCGGCGGCTTCGGCCGGATGGCCCAGATGCAGGCCGACGCCGTCGCGGGCGAACTGGCCCAACGGATCGGCGGCGACTGCAGGCTGATGCACCTTCCGGAGGGAATGGATCAGGAGACCCTGAGCAAGGCCGTCAAGCTGCCGGGTGTGCGCGCAACACTGGCCCTGATGCGCAACGCGGACATCATTCTTTACGGCGTCGGGCGCGCTGCCGATATGGCGCAGCGGCGCGGCCTGTCCCTTGCCCTGCGCCGCCAGCTGCAGAAGGAAGGAGCGGTCGGCGAAGCCCTTGGAGAGTTTTATGACATCAACGGCCGCGTCGTCCATCAAAGCCCTTCCCTGTCCAGCGAGGTCGGGACAGGCAAACCCGGCGCAATGTCCATCATGGCAGGGGCGGGAGAAAAGAAGGCGGAGGCCATCCTGGCCGGCGTGCGTTGGCATCCCCCCTGGGCACTGGTGGTCGATGAGGGCGCCGGAAGGCGGATCCTTGCGATGCTGTCCAATCAGGACAATGAATCAGAATCAGAAGAAAAACAGGAGGCAGAACCATGAGCAAGATGACCGTGCGCGACGTAGAGCTGAAAGGCAAGAAGGTCCTGGTCCGGGTCGATTTCAACGTTCCCATGGATGAAGCAAAGCAGATCACCGATGAGAACCGCATCATCGGCGCGCTTCCGACCATCCGCTATCTGAAGGATGCCGGCTCGCGGGTCATTCTGTGCAGCCATCTGGGCCGCCCCAAGGGCGAGTTCAACATGAAATATTCATTGGCCCCGGTGGCAGCCCGCCTTGGCGAGCTGCTGGGACAGGAAGTCAAGATGGCCAAGGACGTGATCGGCAGCGACGCGGACAGCCTGGTCGCCTCCCTGAAGGACGGCGAGGTACTGCTGCTGGAAAACCTGCGCTTTCATAAGGAAGAGGAGAAGAACGACGAGGCTTTCGCCAGGAAGCTTGCCTCCTATGCTGATGTATACGTCAACGACGCGTTCGGCACAGCACACCGCGCCCATGCCAGCACAGAGGGCGTCGCGCATTTCCTGCCCGCGGTATCAGGCTTCCTGATCGAAAAGGAACTTCAGTTCATGGGCAAGGCGCTGGAGAACCCGGACAGGCCGTTCGTTGCCATTCTGGGCGGCGCCAAGGTCTCCGACAAGCTTGGGGTCATCAACAACCTGCTGGAGAAGGTGGACACCCTGATCATCGGCGGCGGGATGGCCTACACCTTCGCAGTGGCCGCCGGCGGCAAGGTCGGCAACAGCCTGCTGGAGCAGGACAAGGTCGAATATGCCAAAGACATGATGATAAAAGCCAAAGAGAAAGGCGTAAAGATGCTGCTGCCGGCGGATACGGTGGCGGCGGACAGGTTTGATAACGACGCGAACACCATGATCGTGCCGACCAGCAGCATCCCCGATGGCTGGCAGGGGCTTGACATCGGGCCTGAAACCTGCAAGACCTTCGCCGAGGCGATCAGCAAAGCCAAAACAGTCATCTGGAACGGCCCGATGGGCGTGTTTGAAATGCCCAACTTCGCTCATGGCACAAAGGCAGTCGCTCAGGCGCTGGCTGAGAGCGGGGCGACCAGCATCGTCGGCGGGGGCGACTCCGCGGCAGCCGTCACACAACTGGGATACGCGGACAGGATCAGCCACATCTCAACAGGCGGAGGGGCATCGCTGGAGTTCCTGGAAGGCCTTGTACTGCCCGGCGTGGCGGCGCTGAAAGACAAATAGGCACGGGGCGGTGCATGACCGCCCCTTTTCCCTGCGGCTGAGCAGGGCAAAATAACAGTGTGACGGCTTTTTGCCGAAAAGATGGAGGAACAATGCGCGTACCTGTCATTGCCGGTAATTGGAAAATGAACAAAGGACCGAAGGAAGCGGCCGCCCTGATCAATGAACTCAAGCCGCTGGTCAAGGATGCCGAAGCGACAGTGGTCGTCTGCGTTCCGGCGGTCGATCTGCACGCGGCAAAGCAAGCCCTGCGCGGAAGCAAGATCAAGCTGGGCGCGCAGAACGTCCACTACAAGGAGTCCGGCGCCTATACAGGCGAACTGTCCGCCGGCATGCTCAGGGAAGCCGGAGCGGAGTACGTCATCATCGGCCACAGCGAGCGGCGCCAGTATTTCGGAGAGACCGACGAGACGGTCAACCTGCGCGTGAAGGCGGCCGTCCAGGGCGGGCTGATCCCCATCATCTGCGTGGGTGAAAAGAGGGAACAGCGCGAAGCCGGGTACACCGACACGCTGGTCACCTATCAGACGCTCATCGCGCTGACGGGGCTGACGGGGGATGAGGTCAGCAAGACCATTATCGCCTATGAGCCTGTCTGGGCCATCGGCACGGGGCTGACCGCCACGGACGAACAGGCCAACGAGACCATCGCTGTCATCCGCGAGGCGATCCGGGCAAAATATGGCAAACGGGTCAGCAACAAGGTGCGCATTCAGTACGGCGGAAGCATGAACCCCAAGAACGTCAAGGGGCTGATGGCGCAGCCGGAGATCGACGGCGGCCTGATCGGAGTCGCGTCGCTGAAAGCGGCGGATTTTTCCCAGGTCGTGAACTACAGCAAATAAGAGAGCGGCCAATGCCGCACTGTTGACGAAGGAGCGAATGTGACCAAGAAACTGACAGCCCTGATCATCATGGATGGTTTCGGCTATAATCCAAACCCTTTGGGCAACGCGATCATGGAAGCGGGTACGCCCAACATTGACCGGCTGAAGCAGAAATATCCGCACGTTCTGCTCTCAGCTTCCGGCCCTGACGTCGGGCTGCCCCCCGGACAGATGGGCAACTCGGAAGTCGGGCATCTGAACATCGGAGCAGGCCGGATCGTCAACCAGGAGCTGATGCAGATCACCCGGGACATCCAGTCCGGCAAGCTGTTTAAAAAGGAACCCCTCAACTGGGCGATGGACGAGGCGCTGAAGAGCGGCAAAGCGCTCCACCTGATGGGGCTGCTGTCCGACGGCGGGGTGCACAGCCATATTGAGCACCTGAAAGCGCTCCTGGACATGGCCAAGATGAAGGGACTGACAAAGGTGTTCGTCCACTGTCTGCTGGACGGGCGCGACGTGCCGCCGGACAGCGGCTCCGGCTTCGTCCGCGAGCTTGCGGACAAGCTGAAAGAACTTGGCGTCGGAAAGATCGCCAGTGTCCAGGGGCGGTACTGGGGCATGGACCGCGACAACATCTGGGAGCGCGTCAGGCTGGGGTACGACGCGATGGTGCTGGGCGAAGGTGTGAAGAGCGAGGACCCTGTCCAGGCGGTGCTGGACAGCTATGCCGCGGGCGTCACCGATGAGTTCGTTAAGCCAACCGTCATCACAGAGGGCGGCATTCCAGTCGGCACCGTACAGGCCGGCGACAGCCTCATCTGCTTCAATTTCCGCCCGGACAGGATGCGGCAGATCACCCGCGCCTTCATCCAGGAGGATTTCAAGGGTTTTGAGCGCGCAAAAGGGTTCCTGCCGCTGCAGTACGTCACCATGACCCAGTATGACGAGACCTTCACGGGCCTGAGGATCGTCAACCCACCTGAAACGCTCAGGGGCACCATGGGCGAGTATCTGGCGGAGCTGGGACTGGCGCAGGTACGCATCGCGGAAACGCAGAAATACCCCCACGTGACCTTCTTCTTCAACGGCGGGATCGAAAAATCCTACGCCGGCGAGGACAGGGTGCTGATCCCCTCCAGCAAGATCGCCACCTTTGACCTGAAGCCCGAGATGTCCGCGCCCGAGGTGACGGCAAAAGCGCTTGAGATCATTGATTCGGGCAAGTATGACGTGATGATCCTCAACTTCGCCAACTGCGACATGGTCGGCCATACCGGCGTCATCCCGGCAGCCGTCCAGGCCGTGAAGGAAGTTGACAGGGACGTAGGGCTCCTGGTCGACCGCATCCTGGAACTTGGCGGCCGGGCTTTTGTGACCGCCGACCACGGCAATGCCGACCAGATGATCGACTACGAAACCGGCGGCCCCTTCACGGCGCACACGACCAATCCAGTTCCCTTCATCGCCTGCGGAAAGGAGTTTGCCGGCCTGACACTTC
This sequence comes from Bacillota bacterium, assembly GCA_963169565.1. Classification (GTDB taxonomy): domain Bacteria; phylum Bacillota; class Clostridia; order Christensenellales; family Aristaeellaceae; genus UBA6115. Next base: position 35,949 of record CAUJDI010000045.1, read on the forward strand.
GCGAGGGCGGGCGGCTTGCAGACATCGCGCCGACCATGCTCAAGGCGATGGGAATCCCGGTACCGGGAGAGATGACCGGTGAATCGCTGATATAGTCATATCAACCTTCTTTAGGCCGGGGGAAGTACCCGGCCTTTTCATTTCGAACTTGCGCAGGCAGCGCATGAAGGGTAGAATACGCTCAGCCTGCCGAAAGACCTTCACGCGCAGGCTGCCAGGAAGGAAACCGCAGATGCAAGCCAGACTGATCAGATTTTTCGCCCTCTTGACAGCGATGATCCTCATCTTCCTGCCGTCCCTGGCAGATGAGGCGCAGACGACCACGCTGACATTGAAGGACCTTCGGGAGAACGCGCCTGAGGGCACCTTCCTCGCCCCCGGAGAATCCCCCGTCATCACGCAGGACAGCTATCAGAGCGAGAACATCGCTATTCAGATCAAGCGGGTGCGCGATGAGGAGTCTTCCTCTGACGTTACGATCGCCGACATCTACGTATCCTCCGTAGCCTACCTCCGGCGGGGTTTCCCTCTGGGCAAATGGAAGGGCGAGATGCGCTCGCTCAAGACCATCGCCAATGAATCAAACGCCATTCTCGCGATGACGGGGGACTACTCCAGCCTGCTCAGCGCTGGATTGGCAGTGGCCAACGGCGAGATCCTCTTGAACAAGGGGAACAATTTGCGAGACAATTGCCTGATCCTGGCGGACGGACAGATGGTGACCTACCGGCGCCGGGAGATGGATCTTTCAGAGGTCCTGGATGACGGTCTCTGGCATTCTTTCCTCTTTGGCCCGGCCCTTCTATCAAACGGCGAGGCGATCACGAGTTTTGATTCCAAGATCCGGGGGACCAATCCGCGCAGCGCGATAGGCTATTATCAGCCGGGGCATTACTGCTTTGTCCTGGTGGACGGCAGAAGCAAGGCCAACCGGGGCATGACCCTGGTCCAGCTGAGCCGCTTCATGCAGGAACTCGGCTGCAAGACAGCCTACAACCTGGATGGCGGACAGTCCGCCGTGCTTTGGTTCAACGGGGAGGTCATCAACAAGCCTTATAAAGGCGGGAGGCGCCTGACGGACATCGTTTACGTGCCGTTGGATACGGCAGATACTCAAGGCAAGTAAAAAACCGGCATGAAACAGCGAAAACCGGCGCTGCAGTTTGATTGCGGAGCCGGTTTTGCGTGTCAGTCAATCACTGTTCATTCCGTCATAAGGTGCGCTCTCCGTCCGGCCCTGAACTGTCTGGGCTTACGACCAAACGCGCCATCACAGCGAGTTGACCAGCTGATAGATGTGCCGTTTGAAACGCGGTCTGATCTTCAGCGCCTTGTCGATGGGCATATGGAAGATGCGTCCCCGGCGCATGCCGATGACTTCGTTCCCGATGCCATTTCTGAGCAGCTCCACCGCCATGCTGCCGGACTCGAAGGCGAAGGCCGCGTCCTGGGCGGTAGGTTCATGCCCGCGTTGGACATATCCGATGATGTTGTACCTGACTTCCATGCCCGTTTTGTACTTGAGGACATGGGCCAGCCGTCTGGCTGAGATCCCCTCCCCCGGGAAGACCTGGGTGAAATCCTTCAGGTAGTCGTACACGTCAAACGGCTTCATCGTCTGATAGGCACCTTCCGCGATGATGACGGTGGCGCGGGTATTGCCGCGCCGGTGCAGTTCAGACAGGCGTTTTGAGACGTCTTCGATCTTCCAGTTTTTGACTTCCGGCACGATGAGGACCTCAGACCCGGTGGACATCGCGGTCTGCATCGCGATGTCCCCGCAGTTGCGGCCCATGACCTCCACCACCGCGGGCCTGTCGTGGGACCTTGAGGTGGCGCGGATCGCGCGCACAGCATCCATGCAGACGTTCACCGCTGTATCAAATCCCAGTGAAGTCTCCGAGTATTCCAGGTCGTTGTCGATCGTGCCCGGAATGCCGATGCAGGGCATGCCCAGTTCACACAGCCGCTGGGCCCCCTTGTAGGAGCCGTCGCCGCCGATGACCACCAGCCCCGCCACGTTGATGCTGCGCAGGAACCGAACTGCCTTTTCCTGGTACTCGGGCTGGTAGAACTCCTCGCATCGGGCGGTGCGCAGATAGGTGCCCGGCAGGTCGGCAATGTCCAGCACCGTGTCGATGGACATCTCCGTATAGCTGTCCTGCGGGCTGTATTTGCCGATCAGCCCGTTGTATCCGCGCTTGATGCCGATCAGCGGCATCCCGGCCTTGGCCGCAAAGCGCGCCACTTCCATTACAGCCGCGTTCATTCCCGGGCTGTCGCCGCCGCTGGTCAGCACTGCGATCCTGTTCTTGCTGCTCAAGGTATCCTCCATAAATCATAACGCAGGATGGCCCGGGCCATCCTGCAGCATCAGAAAAGGATTTATTTGAACAGGATCTTGGGAACGATCGGCGCGCGGAGCCTGGAGGCTTCCGGCATGTCGGACCCCAGCAGCGGTCTCAGGTAATGGGTGAATGCATCGGTCACGTTGTTGCCTTCCTTGTTGATGAACTCGTCAGGCATCAGGCGGGTCTTTGCCGCGATCTCCTTAAGATCCACAAGCCTGTAGTCCACGGAGTAATCCCCCGTTCGTACAATGGCGATCGAACCGTCAACGTTATGCCAGATGGCGAACTGCGCCGCCTTCTCCCCGACCTCCCGCGCCTCGCGCTGGTCGACGTCGGAAACGCAGCCGATGAAGGAGCGCTGCAGATAGCCCAGCGTATCGGAGCGCACGCGCTTGAGGCCGAGTTTTTCCTTGACCTGGTTGGACAGCTGTTCTCCCAGCGCGCCTGTTCCGGAAAGCTGCACGTTGCCATGAGCGTCATGCTCGGTCTGCATCAGCCTGGACAGGATGGGAACGCCCTCGTCATCCTGGATGCCTTCTGACACCGCGACCAGGCAGCGGCCGTAGCGGTCATTCATCCCTTTGACATCCTTCAGGAAGCTTTCAACGTCAAAGGGCCGCTCCGGCAGGTAGACCAGATGGGGCCCGTCGTCGGGATTCTTGTGTGCAACTGCCGACGCTGCCGTGAGGAAGCCTGCATGGCGGCCCATGACCACCACGATGTGCACTCCGGGCAGCGCGCGGTTGTCCAGGTTGACGCCGATGAAGCTTTGGGCCACGAACTTCGCCGCAGAGGGATACCCGGGCGTGTGGTCGTTCACCATCAGGTCATTGTCGATGGTCTTGGGGATGTGGATGGCGCGGAACTCATAGTTCGACCTCTCTGCCTGCTCGTTGACGATCCGCACGGTGTCAGAGGAGTCGTTGCCGCCGATATAGAAGAAGTAACGGACGTCATGCGCGCGGAAGACCTTGAAGATCTCCTTGCAGTACTTCTCGTCCGGTTTGTCCCGGGTGGAGGAGAGCGCGGAGGATGGCGTGACGGCCACACGTTCCAGGTTGTGGGTGGTCTCCTGGGTCAGGTCCATGAACTCCTCGTCGATGATGCCGCGCACGCCGCCGATCGCGCCGTAAACCTTTGTGATCTGAGGAAACTTGCGGCTTTCCAGCACAGCGCCGACAAGGGATTGGTTGATGACCGCTGTCGGGCCGCCCCCCTGGGCGACGACGACCTTTCCTTTCAGTTCCATGAAGTCTCCCTTCCTGTTGAAGAATTGCCGGGGAGAAACGTTCAGTTTTTGCCGTTGCAGCCCAGGACGTTGACGATCTTGTGGCGCACCATGGCCTTGAGCGCCGCGCGCGCGTCGGCGAGGTACTGGCGCGGGTCAAAATGATCCGGATGCTCGGCAAAGTGCTTGCGGATCACGCCGGTAAACGCGAGGCGAAGGTCAGAATCGATGTTGATCTTGCACACAGCCATGCTGGCCGCCTTGCGGAGCATCTCTTCCGGGACCCCCTGGGCGCCCTGCATGCTGCCGCCGTATTTGTTGATCATCTCAACATACTCGGGAATGACGCTGGACGCCCCGTGCAGGACGATCGGGAAGCCGGGCAGGCGACGGCTCACATCCTCCAGGATGTCAAAGCGCAGTTTGGGCTCGCCCTTGAACTTGAACGCGCCGTGGCTGGTGCCGATGGCAATGGCCAGGCTGTCGCAGCCGGTCCTGGTAACGAATTCCTCCACGTCTTCCGGGCGTGTATAGCTGGAGTCCTCGGCCTTGACCTTGATGTCGTCTTCAACGCCGGCCAGCCGGCCCAGTTCGCCTTCAACGGTGATGCCGCGGTCGTGGGCGTACTCGACCACGCGGCGGGTCAGGGCGATGTTGTCTTCAAAAGGCAGATGGGATCCGTCAATCATCACCGAGGTAAATCCGCCGTCGATGCAGGACTTGCAGGTCTCAAAATCCGGGCCGTGGTCCAGGTGGACGACGATGTCCAGGTTGCTGGTCTCCACCGCGGCCTCGATCAGCTTCATCAGATAGGTGTGGTTGGCGTACTTGCGCGCCCCGGCGGACACCTGCAGGATCAGGGGCGCTTTTTCTTCCTGGGCTCCCTCGACGATGCCCTGGATGATCTCCATGTTATTGACGTTGAAAGCGCCGATGGCATAGCCGCCTTCATAAGCGCGTCTGAACATTTCCCTGGAATTGACTAAGGGCATTGCTTCCTCCTTGCTGTCCGCTCCTGCGGACAGGGCTTTTTGTAGAGTATACAACGCATCCCAACTGCTGTCAAACAAAGGAAATTGACAAAAAACCCTTTTTCGTCTATAATCCCATCAATCTTGAAGCTCAAAAAAACCGGAAGCAGAGGCTACTGAATGTTTGGAAGACGCCCTGACGGATACCTGGTGAAAGGCATTGACCCGATCATTGCTCTGACGCCCTATCTGATGCCCATGCGCTGTGACGCGCAGGTGATGCTCAACTATAAGATCGACTATGAGGTTCTTGCCCGATTTACGGCGGACAAGGCCAGGGAAGGCTTCAAGATCTCCTTCATGGAGATCTTTATCGCGTCATACGTAAGGACCATCTCCCAGCTGCCGGAGCTGAACCGCTTCATCGCGAACAAGCGCTTTTACGCGAGGAAGGGCATCGTCGTGTCTTTTGTCGTGCTGCAGGACACCGCCGACGGATCCGTCATGGAGAACGTCGCCAAATGCATGTTCGACCCGACGGACACCATCTTTGACGCCGCGCTTCGCATCAAGGCCGCGATCGAGGAAACGCGCAGGGGAAACGCTTCCAACAACACGCTGAAGGTCGCCAACGTCCTGAAGAATCCACTCATCGCCAACACCATCGTCCTGATCGCGAGAGGGCTTGACCGTTATGGGCTCATGCCCCGTTTCCTGGTGGATGCAAGCCCGTTCCACACAGGGATGTTCTTCAGCAACAACACCTCCATCAGCCTGCCTCCCGTGAACCACCACATCTACAATTTCGGCACAACCTCCCTGTTTGTGGTCATCGGCAGCGTTGAGCGGACAGTCGCCCTCGACGGGGACGGCCAGCCCGTGCGCAAGCGCTACCTTCCCGCCGGTGTGACGGCGGACGAACGGATCTGCGCGGGGATGATCTACAGCAGATTCCTCCATCTTTTCCGGCATCTCCTGAACAATCCGCAGGAACTGGAGCGGCCTCCGGAGAAAGTTTTCTTTGACGAGGGGCACGTCATCAGCCTGCCCAAGCCCAAACCCGTCGCCTGAACTGGCACACAAAATAAAAAGCCCTCCGTTCCATTCAGCGGAAGGGCTTGTTTGTTTCAGCCGTCAGACAGCGGCCGGTCCCTCTAGAGCGGGTGCTTCATTCAGGATGGACATGAACTGCTCGCCGGTAAGCGTTTCCTTTTCATACAGGGTCTCTGCGATCCTGTGCAGTTTCTGTGCATTGGCCCTGAGCGTTTCCTTCGCCTTTTCGTACTGCTCCCTGACGATCTTGACCGTCAGCTCATCGATGCGTCCCTGGGTCTCGCTGGAACAGTTGCTGACAAATCCGCCGTCCAGGTACTGACCCTGCTGGCGCTCAAACGCGACCATGCCGAACTCCTCCGCCATGCCGAACCGCGTGACCATCGCGCGCGCGAGCTTGGTGGCCTGCTCGATGTCATTGGCAGCGCCGGTCGTGATGGAATCAAAGACGAGTTCTTCCGCCGCCCGTCCCCCGGTGATGGTGGCGATCTTGTTTTCGATGTCCGTCTTGCTCATCAGGAAGCGCTCCTCTTCCTCCACCTGCATGGTGAAGCCCAGAGCGCCGGAGGTGCGCGGAATGATCGTGATCTTGTGCACCGGCGCTGAGTCGGTCTGGAGCGCCGCCACCAGGGCGTGGCCGACCTCGTGGTAGGCGACGATCTTTTTCTCGCGGTCGTTCATGACGCGCTCTTTTTTCTGGTAGCCTGCGACGACTACGTCGATGCTCTCCTCCATATCCTCCTGGCTGACGGTCCTGCGTCCGTTTCGGACTGCGCGCAGCGCGGCTTCATTGATGATGTTGGCAAGGTCCGCGCCTGAAGCGCCGGCCGCGGCGCGCGCGACCTGCTTGAGGTCGACGTCCGGCGTCATCTTCACTTTTTTGGCATGCACCCTCAGGATCGCTTCCCGTCCGGCCAGATCGGGCAGTTCGACCGGGATCCGCCGGTCGAACCGGCCGGGACGGGTGAGCGCGGGATCGAGGATCTCAGGCCGGTTGGTGGCCGCCAGGATCATCACGCCGTTTCGTCCGTCAAATCCGTCCATCTCGCTGAGCAGCTGGTTCAGCGTCTGCTCCCGCTCGTCATTGCCGCCAAAGCCCGCGCCGGACTCGCGGCGCTTGCCGATGGTGTCGATCTCATCGATGAACACGATGCACGGGGCCTTTTCGCCGGCTTGCTTGAACAGGTCGCGCACCTTGGCGGCGCCCATGCCGACGAACATCTCGACAAACTCGGAACCGGAGATCGAGAAGAAAGGAACGTTCGCCTCGCCGGCAACCGCCTTTGCCAAAAGCGTTTTTCCGGTGCCGGGAGGGCCGATGAGCAACACGCCCTTGGGCATCACCGCACCGACCTCCGTATACTTCTGCGGGTTATGCAGAAAATCGACCACCTCGCTGAGCGCTTCCTTGGCTTCCTCCTGGCCGGCTACGTCCGCGAAACTGACGCCTGTCTTGGACTCGATATAGATCTTCGCGTTGCTCTTCCCCAGCTGCATGGCGTTCATGCCGCCCAGCTTGCTCATCCTCCGGCTCATGTACTGGCCGACGAGGACAAACAGCCCGATGGGGATCAGCCAGGTCATCAGAAAACTGGCCAGCGGGGACGCAGGCTCAACGATGGGGGAATAAAACCGGACGCCGGCGGCATTCAGCCGGTCCACCAGCGTCGGATCATCCATGATCCCGGTCTTGAACAGCCTAGGCGTCTGGGATCTGTCCGAAAAGGTGATCTGGACGTTATCACGGCTCACCTCGCTGACTTCTCCCTTCTCAAGCATGGACAGAAAGGTGCTGTAGGGCACCTCGGACACCTGCGGCTGCATGAGATCCGGGAAGATGAAGGCGTTGAGCAGGATGAGGATGCCCATGGCGATAACGTAGTAAAAGATGAGCGGCTTCCTGGGGGTCTTGATCTCTTTCATGCTGATCCTCCTTGGTGGAGAAGCGGCTGCCGACTAATCAACCATCGACAGCCTGTGGGTCAGAAAACGCAGCAGGATGCGGGCGACGCGACCGCCCTGGATCTGGTAGTTCAGGATGGTGGACGTTCCGTCCCCGCTGCCCACGTACACATACTCCAGCAGGCCGGTGAGCGGATCGTCGGATGCGACGGTATAGCGCGCATAGCCTTGCGCGATGTCATAGTAAATGCCCCGGCTCCCCCGATCGTTGGGCAGCTGACCCATATCGCGGAATTTGGCCGTGACGTCGGACAAGGACATGCCCACCTGGCTGCCGCGGGGGCCTTTCATATCGGCGCCGGATGTGTCGATGTGGTAGAGCATATCCCCGTCCTCGCCCCTGAAGAAGCGCGCCTCGCCCCAGGGATAGGTCAGTAGGGTGGCGGCGCCCGAAACGGCGTCGTCCTCGATCTGCGCCGTGGTGACCGGCTCCCCCATTTTTCTGATAAAATCATCTTTTGAGGTCTTCAGCAGCGCCAACCCATCAAAGCCGTCGTCCTCAGCGCGGAAGTATTTCTTGAACCCTGCGCTGATCTTGTATTCCACGACCATCTCATTGGAGATCTTGCCGTAGCGGTTCACGGCGATCGCCCTGAGCAGCACGCGCCCGCCGGGCAGCAGGATCGGGTCGCCCTTGTACCGCGGCGAGTCCAGGGTTGGTTTTGATCCGTCGATGGTATAGTACAGCTCGACGTTCTTGTCCTCCTCATCCACAACCCGCAGGGATACGCGGATCGGGCGTTCATAGGTCTTTGACGCCATGTTGGCCTTGGGCGCCATGGGTGTGGGCAGCGTGATGGTATAACGGATGGACATCTCGTCGCTGACCAGACGGCTTGAGACCGTCACTGCGCGGAAATTGTACGTCCCCTCGTTGAGGGTGATCGGTCCGGTATACAGCGTCCCCGTCTCGGGCAGCGGCCCGTCCCCGGAGGTGTAGTAGATTTCATATCCCTGGGAGGAGAGGAACTCCACGTTCTTGGAATACATATGCCGCCCGGACGGCAGCGAAGCGGTGGGGGGAAGCGGCACCAGCTGCGAGCGCTGGTTCTGGAAGGCCTCGTCGCCGGTATTCTCATACGCCAGCCTCATCAGCTCGACCGCCTCAAACACCCGTTCCTGGGAGAGCAGGATGCTGATGGCGAGGCGGTAGGCGATCGGGTTGTTCTGGTCATATTCGCTGTAGATCCGTGTGTACGTCCGCTCGGCCTTGTCCATCTGGTCGGCCGCTTCATAGGCTTCCGCCAGCAGGAGCAGCTTCTCTCCCAGGTCTTTCCGCTCCGGGTCCGCTTTCTCCGCTTTCAGGTAGGTTTCTACAGCGCGGCTGATGTAGCCCTGATCAAGGTACTCCATGCCAAGCGCCCAATAGGCGTCCGAGCTGGCCTCCCGGCCCATGCGCGCCATCACCAGCTGCCCCTGGGGCGTCAACCGCAGCCAGATAAAAGCGCCAGCGGCCAGCAGCAGCATCACCGCCAGGGAAAAGATCCCGACCTTGACCCAGTTGATCCGTCTGCTCTGGTAGGTGTCCTTCCGGGTCAGGCGGCTTCGGCGCATGCGGCGCTTTCGCCGCGGCTTGCCCGCCGCATGCTTGCGCGGCTGCAGCCGCGCTGACCAGGACCGGTCCATCTGCTCCAGCAGCGCCGGATCCGCAGGTTCCGCCTCAGCGGGCTCAGCCCCCATGTACAGCCCGCAATACGGGCAGACCCTCGTGGGCGTATCGGATTCCCTGGAACAATTCCTGCATTTCATCACTTTTGCCGCTCACATCAGGCCGCGCAGCGCTTCATACTCAGGATCATCTGAAAAGGCCCTGTCCGGAGCCTCCCCGCCGAGGGTCTCAATGGCCGCGCGCAGTTCGATATAGTCAAAATACCTAAGGCCCTCTTCCTCGGCGCGGGCAGTCAGCAGCGGCAGCGCCCGGGCATCGCCGAACCGGCCCAGAAAGGCAGAGAGCGTGGCCTGACGCTCAGGGCATGCTTCAAACAGGCGGATCAGCGCCTCATACACCCCCGGGCAGCCCGGAAAGCGGCTGAGGACGCCCAGCAGCGCCTCTCGTCCCGCATCTACGGCCTCACCAAGCGCGTCCAGCATGAACGGGACCGCTTCCTCCCCCATCTCCTCAAGGCTTTCCAACGCTCGGTCCGCCAGTTCGTCCTCATCCCCCCGCATCTGCTGCCAGGATACATATAGCTGAAGCGGCAGGCGGCTGCCGATCTGCTGAAGCAGATGGATGCACAGCATTCTGGCTTCATTTCCGGCTGTCTCATCCTGCAGCAGGTCATACAAGGGCCCTTCCGCCTTCATGCCCAGCTCCCCGATGCTGTCCAGGAGCAGTTCAGGCACGGGGATCCCGGCGTCCAGGTATTCCGCCATGGCTTCCACAAGGCTTTGGGGCCCGGGGAAGGCGCTGAAATAGTCACAGGGAATGGCGCCGTCCATCCAGGCTGCGGGAGTATGCAGAAACTGTTCATACAGTTCCGGCATCAGGGTTTCCACTTCACGGATGTCCTGGTACTTTTCACTGTTGTCTTCCAGCCAGGCGCGCAGAAAGGCAGTAAATTGGCCGTCAAAATCAATCAGTTCCAAGCATCGTTTCTCCTCTCAGCAATGCGCCGATGTCCGCGGCGTCAAACTCCCTCACTGTCCTGCAGAAATGACAGGTCATCCGGGCGGGTTCGCCGGAATCCCTCATTTCTTCAAGCTCTTTCCGGTTCAGCGCGCTCAATGCCCGCAGCATTTTCATCCGGCTGCAGTCGCACCGCAATTCCAGGGGATCCTCCGCCAGGAAAACCGGATTCATGTCACGCAGCCAAGCTTCCGCCAGTCCCCTGATCGGGCGGTCGTAGATCTCCCGGCTGATGTTGGCGAAGAAGGGGATGCGGTTCTCCAGGTTGTCCAGCGTGGCCGCGCTGCAGCCCGGCATCGCCTGGATGAGCATGCCGCCGGATGACAGGACCGTTCCTGCCCCGTTCAGGCAGCCGAGGGCCACCAGGGACGGGATCTGCTCGGACAGGGTGAAATAGCTGGCAAAATCCTCACCGAGTTCGCCTGAGACCAGGTTGCTCAAAGAGGTGAAGGGTTCGCCCGCGCCGTAATCCTTGACGACAGCCAGCTGGCCGCGCCGCCCGACAAAGCCCGCGACATCCAGTTTTCCGTCCGGAAGCGGCGGCAGTTCCGCCTGGGGGTTCGCCACCGCGATCTTTAGCCGGCCCGCCTGAACGCCGCAGGTCATCCTGCCGCCTGCGCCATCCCCGGATACCGTGACAGTCAGCCTCCCGTTCTGTTCCTTCAACAGTGCGCCGGTCATCGCGCAGGCCGCCAGCAAGCGCCCGATCGCGGCGGCGGCCGTGTCGCTGGCCATATGGATGTCCGCCGCTTCCTGCGCCATGCGGGTCGTGCGGACCATCAGCACACGCGCCTCCCCGTCCCTCAGGGTCAACCTCAGCAGGCTGTCCGGATCCTTATAAATCAGCTGATCATTCGTCATCCGTTCACGTCTTTCGGTTTCTCCGCGCAAAAGTGCAGCCGCTGCCCCTTGTGGGCGGAAGGCGAAAAATCCCGCCCGATGTCACAGCGGATGGATGAAAAGCCTTCCGCTCTCAACGCCCTGATGATCTCTTCCTTCTCCCAGGCGCGCTGTGTCTGCGTCTCCTCGATCAGGTCCCATGCGCCGTCAAATCGCATTATGAAGATGGAAAGCTGCATCAAAAGGCGCCGGCTGCGCCCGTTCCATCTGTTCTCCCAGAAGTAACAGATATCCTTTTCCTTTTGGATGCGCGGCCTGTCACCCAAAACCTTCGTGAGCTTTTGGGCGGAGGAGATATCAAAGGCGATGGCGCCGCCGGGTTTCAGGACGCTGTTCGCTGTCCGCAAAAAGCGCCGAAGATCCCCCTCACCGAGGAGGTAGTTGACACCGTCGCAGGCGCTGATGACAGCATCCACCGGGCGGTGCGCCTGAAGGCATCTCATGTCCTGGCAGAGAAAATTCAGGTCAAGCCCCTGCCCTCGCGCCTTATCGGCTGCGAGGGTGAGCATCTCACCGGACAGGTCTCCGGGCAGTACCCGGTAACGCCTGGCCAGGCGCACTGTCATGCTGCCCGTCCCGCAGGCGGCTTCCAGCACAGTCCCCATTTCCGGCACGCCGGATGCGGAGAGGAGCCCGTGATAGAACTCCGCCCAGGCATCATAGTCCACGTCGGCCATCAGACGGTCATAGACGCGGGCAAAGTCACCGTACATGTCAGGCGTTCCCGTCTCCGGTCTGCTCTGCCTGTTCCTCTTCCTCCTCATCATCCTCCTCGGCAAGGCCGCGGTTGACCGGCGCGCCGGGGATGCGGGTGTTGATGAAGCGGTCAAACACGGCGTTTGACAGGGAGGCGTAGACAAACCGCGCCAGGGCGTTCCCGATGAGCAGATAATACCCGCAAAGCGCCATGAGCGCGTACATCGCATAAGGGGTGAAGAAGGCGGCAAGGCCCGCGATGAGGGCGGGTACGAGCATCAGAAGGCGCATGCCCGCCGCATGCGGAAGGCGGCCGACCGCCAGTAGAAGCCCGTTGCGAAGCAGGGTGCCAAAGCCCATCCGGTAGGACACCATCATGGGATAGATGAAGGCAAGCGCCAGCATCCAAACCAGGCCCAGCATCAGGGTCAGCATCTGCGGGACGACAAAGAAAGCGCTCTGGGTTGCCATGCTGCCGTAGAACTGATAACACACCAGCACCACCAGCGGCATCACCCCCGTGATCGCTGACACGCCCAGCGCCTGCTTCCAGTTCTCCTTGACGGCGTCCTTAAAGTCCGACCACACAAAAGCATGCTCATCCCGTGCCCAGTTGCGCGTCACGTAGGCCATGCCGGCCTGGACCGGCCCGGTGATCAGGATACAGGGAATGAGCATCACAAGCGCGGAGAACAGGATGCTGTAGATCACCTCCGGGCTGTTCCTGACAAGTTCCAGCGTCTGTTCGCTTCCGGCTTGCGCGGTGATGGCCTCGGACAGCGTGAGCAGGTGGTCAAAAAGCGTGTTGGACAGGATGATGAACACGTACACAATCGGCAGGAAAGCGACGGCCGTCATCAGATTCAGCCGGACGAGCCCGGACAAACGGATGCGCAGCATCTCAAAAAACAGCTGCCTGCGGTTTTTCGGCAGATCGTCCCGTTTATAGTCGCCCTTTCCGCTCTTGCCGTAGTAGTAATTATTCATCAGTTTTCCGAACACGCTCAACCCTCCATTCCATTCCTCACGGCATTATACCATACCAAGCGCCGGCCTTACACCCGCAAGTGCGGCCGGCGCCAAGAGCTTGGCGTATCCTCTTATCCCAGGCTCAGCTTCATATCCCCCGGCCTGATCCATCCGAATCTCCGGAACAGCCGGCTGATTAGAAAGGCCAGCAGCGCCGGGAGAATAAAGTGCGCAAGAAGGATGAGCAGCAGGGACTCCGCCGCGCCAAAGCTCTCCTTCATGGACGCCCAGGCGGCGAACTGGCCCACCAGACCGCTGGTGCCCATCCCGCCGCCCATGGGATTGTTCGGCATTTTAAACAAGACGGTAGACACGGGGCCCATGATCGCGGAAACGAGGGTGGGCGGAAGCCAGATCAGAGGTTTCCTCATGATGTTGCCAAACTGCAGCATGGACGTGCCCAACCCCTGGCTCACCAGGCCGCCCAAACCGTTGTCCGGATAGGACTGCACGGCGAAACCGATCATCTGCGCGCAGCAGCCGGCACAGGCCGCGCCGGCCGCAAGGCCTTCCAGCCCCAGGGAAATGCTGATGGCGGCGGAACTGATGGGCGCGGTCAGCGCCAGGCCCATGACGGACGCGACCAGGATGCCCATGGGCAGCGGGTTCAACTCGGTGGCGCGGTTGATGACCCCGCCCAGGCCGTTCATCAGAGCGCTGACCGCGGGGCCGGCCAGCATGCCGGTCAGACCTCCCGCGACGATGGTCAGGGCGGGGACCAGCACGATGTCCACCGGTGTCTTCCCGGCGATGAGGGAGGAGACCTCAGCCCCGACGACGGATGAAAGATAGGCGCCCACGGGGCCGCCCAGCTGATATCCGATGGCGCCGCTGACGGCGGAGGAGAAGATGACCAGGGGCCTTGCCTTCAGGCCGTAGGCGACCGCGACGCCGATGGCCGCCCCCACGACAGGCGAGGAGGCGGAGATCAGGCCCGTAAACTCTTTCAGGAACGACAGAAAGGGGACAGCCGACAACTGGTTGAGGATCAGTCCGATGATCAGCGAGGAGAACAGACCCAGCGCCATGTAGCTCATGGCGTCGATGAAATACCGCCTGAAAATGGCATGCAGACTGCCCGAGTGTTTCTTTTCCATACAGCCTCCCGGCAGGGATCCTGTCCCTGCCATGATCGCCGGGGCGTTTTCGTGCATCAGGGGAACAGAACAGACCGCCTGACACTCCCGGGGATCCGGTCCGGCGGGCCAATCAGGCTCAGCCGGCCAGGAACGCCTCCACCTCATGGACAAAGCGCTCCGGATCCTCCAGGTGCGCGCTGTGAGCGCATCCTTCCATCACCGCTTCGCGGTACGTACCGCCGTTGATCCGGTACTTTTCCAGCAGCGCGCGGGTCTGCCCCACCATGGGCTGGGACGGGAAAACGTCCTCGCCCGGATAGCCCGGCACAAGCCCCAGGCTGCCCAGCACCGCCAGGTCAGACATCGACCGGTCGCTCACCAGCTTGTCCTGATCCCCCCTGATCCACAATACAGGCGGTTTGTGCGGGATGTCGGCGAACGCCTTCATGTCGGCATACTGGGGCGCCAGGGAGTTGGAGATCCCGCGCTTCCCCGGGAGAACGAAGGGGAACTCGGCGATCGCCCGGTAATCCCCGGGGTAATAGTCCTCTCCCAGACGGATCTTGAGCAGCTCATCCACATACAGGTCCTGCCATTCCCTGCCCACCGGCCAGCCTGCGGCGAAGAGGGACCTCTCCAGCACGGACCGCGGGGACATCGGGGAATCGCCCCTGTCCTTTTCCTTGAGCCGTCTGATGAACTCAGGGTTGGCAAACCCGCCCGGGGAGCCCCAGCCGTCCGCGTCGTACATCTCCCCCTCCAGGCCCCTTGTCCCGCCGAAACCGCAGGGCGACATGGGTGAAAGCAGGAGAAGATGGGTCAGTCGCCGGGAGTGGTCGATACCGAACCGCCAGGCCACTCCGCCGCCCAGGGACCAGCCCAGCAGCGCGAAGCGGGGGACGTTCAGCGCGTCGGCAAGCGCAGCGACGTCCGCCGCCCAGTCAGCCAGCGCGGTGGGTGCGTGCACCGGCGTGGCCTCCGTATCGCCAAAGCCGTTGAGGTCCGGCGCGATGACGTCGAAGCGCTCCGCCAGGGAGGTGATGACCGGAAAAAAGAAAGCGGAGGAAGAGGCGTTGCCGTGGATGAGGAACAGCTTCTTACGGTTCCCTTCACCCATGCGGTAGTAGGCGGTGTATCGGCTCTTTGTCCTGATGAACGATTTTTGCGTCATTCCGCGCACTCCTCCCTCCCTATGGCGATGTCCGGTTTGAGTATAGGACGCAGCCTGATCGATGTCAAACCGGTGTCCCGGGACAGAATCGTCCCGGCCGGTCAAGGCTGTTCATGTATGAAAATCTCACCATTTTTTGTATTCTCCGGTGTTCTGTTTTCGTGTAAAGAGAATATGGAACATGAATCACCTTTCAGTTTTCCGGAGCGCGAAGTGCGTCTGGGTTGAGGGGAACATAGGAGGGCAGAATGGGCAGAGTATTCATCGCCGCCGCGCGGCGCACGGCCATCGGGTCTTTCATGGGGGCGCTGGGCGGGACCGGCGCGGCGGAGATGGGCGCGCAGGTCGTCAAGGCGGTCCTGGATGACGCAAAGGTCAGGCCGGAGCAGGTGGACGAGCTGATCTGCGGCAATATCCTCTCCGCCGGTCTGGGCCAGGGCATTGCCCGGCAGATCGCGGTAAAGGCCGGCATCCCCGTGGAGGTCTGCGCCTACTCCCTGAACATGCTCTGCGGTTCCGGCATGAAGGCCGTGCTCAATGGCATGGCGGAGATCCGCAGCGGCGTAGCAGACCTGATCGTCGCCGGCGGGGTGGAGTCCATGACCGGTGCGCCTTACCTGCTGCCCAGGGAGATCCGCAAGGGCATCAGGATGGGTTCCTTCCAGGCGGAGGACCACATGCTCAAGGACGCGCTCACCGACGTGTTTGACAACGTCCACATGGGCATCACGGCGGAGAACGTCGCCGAGCGCCACCACATCACCCGCGAGCAGCAGGACGCCTTCGCGTACACCTCCCAGCAGAAGGCCATCAAGGCTGTGGACGAAGGCGTGTTTGACGAGGAGATCGTGCCGCTGACGGTCAAGGCAGGCCGGGAAGACGTGGTCTTCAGCCGGGACGAGTATCCCAACCGCGGGACGAACCCGGAAAAGCTGGCCAAACTGCGCCCGGCGTTCAGGAAGGACGGGACGGTGACAGCGGGCAGCTCCTCCGGCATCAACGACGGCGCTTCATTCGTGCTCCTGGCCAGCGAAAAGGCCGTGAAGGAGCTGGGGCTGACGCCGATGGCGGAGATCCTGGGCGTCGGCCAGGGCGGGGTGGAGCCCTCCCTGATGGGCCTGGGCCCGGTGCCCGCGGTACGAAAAGCGCTTAAGAACGCAGGGTTGAAACTGCAGGATATGGAACTGATCGAGCTCAACGAAGCCTTCGCGGCGCAGTCCCTGGGCGTACTGAAAGAGTTGAGCGTGGAACATGGGATGAGCGAGGAGGCCATCATGGAGAGAACAAATCTCTTCGGCGGCGCCATCGCGCTGGGCCACCCTGTAGGCGCATCGGGCAACCGGATCCTGGTGACGCTGCTCCACGGGCTCAGGCGCACCGGACGTACGGTCGGCCTGGCCTCCCTGTGCATCGGGGGCGGCATGGGCACCGCGGTCATTGTCAGGCGCGTTTAGGGAAACAGGGGACCCTTTCCCCCGATCTCCCCAATGATATACAGATTCAAATATCACAAGAGCAGGAAAAGGAGACAGGAACCATGAGGCTGGAAGGAAAAGTCGCGATCGTCACCGGCGCCGCCAAGGGACTTGGCGCGGAAATGGCGCAGCTGTTTGCCAGGGAAGGCGCGAAGGTCATCGCCGCGGACATGGCGGAACCCGTTTATCAGGCTGAAAATGTTGAGTACTGCAAGCTCAATGTGACCGACGGCGCGGCCTGTGAAGCGCTGTTCAACTATGCCAGGGATAAATATGGCCGCATCGACGTGCTGGTCAACAACGCCGGAATCACCAAGGACGCCATGACCCGCAAGATGACCGATGAGCAGTGGGACGCGGTCATCGCCGTCAACCTCAAGGGCATCTTCAACCTCACGCGGCATATCGGGCCCTTTATGCAGCAGCAGGGCAGCGGATCCATCATCAGCATTTCCAGCGTCGTGGGCGTGTACGGCAACATCGGCCAGGCGAATTATGCCGCGACCAAGTCGGCCATCTTCGGCCTGACCAAGACCTGGGCAAAGGAGTTCTCCCTGAAGGGAGCCGCGGTGCGTGTGAACGCCATCGCCCCGGGTTATACGATGACGGACATCCTCAAGACCGTTCCCCAGGACCTGCTGGACAAGTTCGCCGCGCAGACCATGCTGGGCCGCCTGGGGCAGCCGCATGAGATCGCCAGCGCCGCGCTGTTCCTGGCCAGCGATGAAGCCAGCTACATCACAGGGCAGATCCTTCAGGTGGACGGCGGGATGCGCCTGTAAGGGAAAGGCTTGATGACAATCCAAGGAGCGCAGAGATGAACAACGACCACGTAGGCATTGCCGGGACCGGGATCTACCTGCCGGAGGGCAGGATGACAGCGCGGGAGATCGCTGAGGCGACCCTCGGCGTCTGGAGCGAGGCCGCGGTGCGGGATAAGCTGGGCATCAACCGGAAGACGATGCCCCTGGACCCATTGAGGGACGGCACGCAGGAGATGGGCGCGCTGGCCGCGCTGGACTGCCTGAAGAACACCGGCACAGATCCCGTGGATATCGACGTCGTCCTGTGCATCGGCGAGGAATGGAAAGAGTATCCCCTCACCACATCGGCGCTGTACATCCAGGACCGCATCGGCGCCGTTAACGCCTGGGGGATCGACGTGCAGAACCGCTGCTGCACCTGCGTCTCCGCCATGAAGATCGCAAAGGACATGCTGCTGGCGGACCCGGAGGTCAGCACCGTCCTGGTCGTGGGGGGCTACCGCAACGGCGACTTCCTTGACTACACCGACAGGAACATGTCCATGATGTACAACCTCGGCGCGGGCGGCGGGGCAATACTGCTCCGGAAAAACCTCGGCAGAAACCTGCTGCTGGGCAGCCAAATCCTGTCGGACGGCTCGCTCGCGCGCACGGCCGGCGTTCAGATCGGCGGCACGGCCGAACCTGTCACACACGAGAACCTGGAGGAGGCTCGCACCTCGCTGCGCCTGTTTGAGCCGGAGAAGATGAAAAACCGGCTCAATGAAGTCTCCGCAAAAAACTGGGTCACCTGCATCGAGAGGTCCCTGGCCAAGTCAAGCCTGCGGCTTTCAGACCTGGATTACCTGGCCATCCTGCACATCAAACGCTCTGGACATCTGGGCATGCTCAAGGACCTGGGCCTGAGCGAGGAACAGTCCGTCTACCTGGAGGACTATGGCCACATCGGCCAGATCGACCAGATCCTTTCCCTTCATCTGGCGCTGGAGCAGGGAAAGGTGAAGGACGGCTCAGTCATCTGCATGCTGGCGGCCGGCATCGGCTACGTGTGGGCGGCGAACATCATCAAATGGGGGCAGGCAGCTGTATGACACTTCAGTCGTTTCTCCAGTCACTGGTCAACGCCCTTCCCCTGATGGGGCGATATGCCCTGGTGACGATGGGCATCGTGCTGATCTTCCGGACGACGGCGACCACGAACTTCGCGCAGGGCCTGATCGGCACGTTCGGCGCCTTTGTCGTCACCTGGGCCGCCCTTGAGTGGACTTCGCTGCCGCTGTGGATCGCGATCGTCCTGGGGATGCTCACAGGCTTCATTTTGGGGGCGGCTGTTGATATCGCGCTGATCCGGATGGCCAAGCGCATCACGCCCGCCGGAAAGCAGATGATCACGATGGGCATCATGATGATACTGGTCAACGTGGTTCCCAAGATCTTCAGCAGGATCGTCCTGAACAACCTCCCGGGAAAGAGCATCTCGACAAAGAACCTGGAATTCACCCTGTTCGGACAGAGCCTCTATATCCCCATCAACGGGGTGTGGGCGTTCATCATTGCGGCGGTCATCCTGACCGCGGTATTCCTTGCTTTGAAGTTCACCAGGTGGGGCCTCGGAGTCCGCGCAACGGCCGCAAATGAGACCGTGGCACAGATGCTGGGCGTGAACACAAGACTGATCACCGCGTTCTCCTGGGGCCTGGCCGGAGCGCTCAGCGCCCTTGGCGGCTTCTTTACAGGATTCGGAACGGTGCTGAACGTCAACCTGATGGGAAACGTGCAGGTTTTCGCGTTCCTTGCCTGTGTTCTGGGCGGCTTTGGCAGTTTCCCCGCGCCGATTCTGGGTTCGGTCATCATTCCCCTCGTCTATGTGTTCGCCGGCAATCCGAACATCATGGGCAAGCAGGCAGGCATCTGGCAGAACCTCACGACCTTTGTCGTCGTCCTTCTCCTGATTCTGATCTTCCCGAACGGGATCCTTGGCAAAAAGCTCATCAAAAAGGTCTGAGGAGAGGAGCAAGATGAAAACGCCCGGCAAGAAACGGTCCTTCATGCGCCATCCCTTCGCCGCATTCATCGGGCTTGGGATATTCCTGGCATTGTTTCAGATCATTGCCGTCATCACCGATGGAGAGTGGCCTAAATCCTTTGTTCTCAACGGCTTCGCGAACGTGATCATGTATGCGATCGTCGGCTACGGGTTTTCGTTCCTGATCGGATACGCAGGGCTGGCTTCCCTTGGAACAGCGGGCTTTGTCGGTTTCGGAGCATACTTTACCGCCTTCTTCCTGAAACAGGGAATGCCTGATATCCCATATTTTGTCGTGATCATCAGCGCGCTGACGGTGTCCGTTCTTCTGGGTTTGATCGTCGGCTTTATCTCATTGAGGATCGAAGGCATCTTTCTTGCCATCGTCACCCTCGGTATCAGCGAAGTGTTCTACCAGCTGTTCAACAGCTGGATGGACGGTACCGGCGGACCCAACGGCGCGTCCATCAGGGTATATCCGATCTTTCAGAAAGTGTTCGGCATGAGCACGGGAGACGCCAAAAGCGCCATGTACCTCTTCCTTGTAGCCGCAATGGTCCTCCTGATGCTGCTGACGTACAACCTCGGAAGATCCAGGACAGGCCGGGCCATGCTGGCCATGAAGAACTCCAGCTCCGCCGCTCAGGCAATGGGGATCTCCCTGCTGAAATACCGTCTGCTGGCGTTTTTGCTGTCCACGGCCTATGCCGTGTTCGCGGGCATCCTGTTTATGAGCTACAACCGCACAACACTGCCATACAACTACACCATCATGCTTTCACTGGAAATACTGGCCGTCGTGCTGATCGGCGGATCGCGGAGCCTGTTGGGCACCTTTATCGGCAGCTTCATCGTGTTCGGTTCCACGCCGATCCTCTTCCAGAACATCAAAGTGCTCAGTGACAACGCCTGGCTGATCAAGGTCATCATCGGCGCCATCATCATCCTGGTGGTCATGTTCTATCCGGGCGGCCTCGCGCAGCTTGCCGCGTCAGTCAGGAGCAGGCTGACCGCACGCCTTGGTCTCAGAAAGCCAGCCGGCGACACGCCGCAGGCTGGCTTGCTGGAAACCGCTGTCAGGACCGTCTCCGCAGACCCGGACAGGACAAAATCCGCAAAACGACGGGAGATCGCCGCGATGCTCAGCACTTCGCCGCCTGAAGCGCATTCACAGCCGATTGACCCGAAGCACGGAGGGTCCGGGGAATATGTTCTGCGCGTCAGTGACCTGAGCATGGTGTTCGGCGGTTTGAAGGCTGTGGACGGTTTAAGCTTTGATGTGATCAAAGGTGAGATCTTCGGCCTGATCGGCCCCAACGGAGCCGGAAAGACAACAGTGTTCAACTGCATCACCCAATTCTACAAGCCCACTTCCGGCAAACTGCTCTTCCGCACGGCGCAGGGCGAGGGCGTCGACCTCAATCATCTCCAGGTGCACAGGGTGATCACCAAAGGCATCGTCAGAACCTTCCAGAACGTGGAAGTGATCGGTGAATTGACCATCCTGGAAAACCTGCTGATCGCGGCGCACTCCCAGTACCGCAGCTCGCTGCTGGCCCAGGTATTGAATACAAGACACGTGCGCGCCGAAGAGGAAAAGATCCAGGAGCGCGCGAAGATGATCCTGGACTACTGTGATCTGCTCGCGGTCAAGGATGTCCCGCCGGTGGGACAGCCTTACGGCATCCTCAAGCGGATCGAACTGGCCCGAACGCTGATGGCGGGAGCAAGCCTCATCATCCTGGATGAACCCGCCGCCGGGCTGAATGACCAGGAGACGCTTGAGCTGACACATCTGATCCGGGACATCCAGCGAGACTTCGGTATGACCATCTTCCTGGTCGAGCACAACATGGGTCTGGTGATGGACCTGTGCGACCACATCTGCGCCATTTCCTTCGGCAGGAAGCTCGCCTACGGAACGCCTGCGGAAATCCAGCGGGACAAGCGGGTTCAGGAAGCCTATCTTGGCACCAACGACACACGCGAACTGGAGGCCGTACGATGAGCAGCGTGCTGGAAATAAGGGATCTGGTCGTTTCCTACGGCGCTGTCAAGGCGCTGCAAGGCATAGACCTGGATGTGGAAAAGGGAAGCATCGTCGCTATCCTTGGTGCAAACGGCGCCGGCAAGTCAACCCTGCTGCGCACCATCTCCGGCGTGGTCAAGGCGAAATCAGGCAGCATCAAACTGAACCAGCGGTTTGAATTGCTGGGGATGTTCCCTTATAAGATCGCTGAACAGGGCGTCATCCAGTCGCCTGAAGGTCGTCTCATCCTGCAGGGCCTAACCACAGAGGAGAACCTCTTTGTCGGCAGCTACGGACTGAAAAGCGAACAGAACAAAAGAAGGAGCGCAAGGGTCCGGGAAAACCTGGACAGGGTTTACGCGCTGTTTCCGATCCTGTTTGAACGGCGCAGGCAACAGGCCAATACCCTTTCAGGCGGCGAGCAGCAGATGCTGGCCATCGGCAGGGCCCTGATGGCCAGCCCCAGCGTCCTGCTGCTGGATGAACCTTCCCTGGGCCTGGCGCCACTGATCATCCGGGATATCTTCAAAGTGATCCAACAGCTCAAGCAGGAGGGCAATACCATTCTGATCGTTGAGCAGAACGCGTTCCAGACGCTGAAGATCGCCGATTACGCGTATGTGCTGGAGCTTGGCCGCATTTCCATGCAGGGCCCGGCCCATGAGCTCATCCACAACGAGTCCCTGGTGGAAGCCTATCTGGGCGGGCAGAAAGCCTGAACTCAACTGGGTATTGAGCGCAGAAAAACCTGCGTTTGATAAATAAACTGAGGATAACCCTCAAGGAGAGACAACATGAAAAAGATCCTTTCCCTGGCACTGGTCCTTGCCATGCTTCTGTCGATGGCCTCCGTCGCATTGGCCGAAACGGGCGTGGACACCACCTCCGTGGAAAAGGGAGGCGTCCAATTCAAGGGCACTGTCAAGATCGGCAACGTCATGGCCGAAACCGGCGCGGTTTCCGCGGTCGGCATTCCCTATGCCCAATTCTACAAGCTCTTTGTGAAGTACATCAACGAGGTCTGGGGCGGTGTCGCCAAGGACGCTGACGGCGTGGGCTACTACCTGGACCACAAGACCTATGACGATGGTTTCAACGGCCAGGCCGGCCAGAACTTCATCAACCAGCTGATCAATGACGACAAGGTGTTCTCCATGGTCGGCAACCTGGGAACGTGGAACCTGATCGCTTCCCAGAATGACATCGTGGAGAGCGGCGTTCCTTCTGTGTACTGGGGCACCGGCGCGGATGCCCAGCGCTATGACAAGGCTGAGGGCAATGAACGCTTCACCTTCCCCGTACAGCCGGTTTACGGCAATGAAGGCCGCATCATGCTGCTGCGCGCCCTGAACATGCCCAAGATCCCTGATTCAGGCGTAGAATCCGTCAAGAAGATCGGCGTGATCTACTCCGCGGACGACTCCGGCACCAACATCTACAAGGGCGCTGAAGCCCAGTATAACCTCCTGGAAGGCGAAAAACCCGAGATCGTCTATCAGATGGCCAATACGGCTTCCACGGATGAACTGGCAACCGCGGTGGCGGCGCTTGAGGGCTGTGACGTGGTGATCATCGGCGGCCTTCAGTCCGTGTATCCCCCGATCTACACAGCCATGCAGCAGAATCCCAAGACCCGCGGCATCCCGGTCATCGTTTCCTACGTGAACGTCGCCCTGGCATACGTTCCTGTTGATTATGCCAACGAACCCGACGCGAGTGACATTTACGGCGGAGCCTGGGTCATTATCGATCCGGCCGCCCAGACGGAACAGCAGAAAGCCGAACTGGCCGAGTTCACTTCCATCGTCAACTGGGGCCTTGAGAAAGGGTACATTCCCAAGGAGATGGCAGACGTACTCCTCGGTGCCGGCGCCGCTTACGCCATGAGCTCCTACATCGCCCTGAAAGTCTTCATGACAGGCCTTGACCGCATCGCGGCGGCCGGCAAGGAAATCACCCGTGAGGCCTTGCTGGAGGCGATGGAGTCCGAGCCGATCCATGTCCCGATCTCCAGCAGCGTTGACTACTCCAACGGCGCCCGTGTGGGCCTGGCCGGCATCGCGTTCGCGAAGTATGACAAGAACTATACCAACATCAACGCAGCGTTCGTCACGGTGGACAACCTCCGCTCCATTGAAGAGCTGCTGGGCAAGTAAGAGCCCCTGCTCAGCAACAGAAGGCGCACGTTCCCGGGGAGGGGTCTCCAGCGGATCCCTCCCCCCTTCCATCCTCAGCTTGTGTCAGGCACCGGCCGCACGAGGCCTGCCCGGCAGGTCAGATGATTAAGTCAAAGGGGAAACGCCATGAATTATCAAGACAAGCTCATCACTGTCCAACAGGCGGTCGACCTTGTGAAGTCCAACGATTACATCGTCACAGGCCTGGGCTGTTCCACAGCGGACGCGTTTTTCAACCACCTGCACACGGCTGCCGGCAGGCTTAAGGACGTTCTGATCTCCACCTGCCTGCCGATGCGGGACTACCCCTGCTTCAACGACCCCGTATACAAGGACAGCTTCCTGCATGACAGCTGGTTCTACAGTGCCGCCACCCGCAAGGCACACAAGACAGGGAGTACGTCCTTTGTGCCCAACTGCCTCCACTTCGCTGCACACAAGCGCCTGGCGCACCGCAGACCCAACATTTACGTCGGCGCGGCTTCCATGCCGGACAGGCACGGCTACATCTCGCTGTCCTGTTCCAACACCTACGAAACGCACATGATCGAGGCGGCGGACATCACGATCCTGGAGATCAACCCGAATTACCCGCGCACCTTCGGTGACGTCAACATCCATTACTCCCGGATTGACCACCTCATCCTGACAGAGTATGATCCTCCCGCGCTGCCGGATGTTCCGCCAAGCGTCAAGGACCGCGTCATCGGCGGATTGATCGCCCCCTACATCCATGACGGCGACTGCATCCAGCTGGGCATCGGCGTAATGCCCAACGCACTGGCAGAAGCCCTGATGGACAAGAAGGATCTGGGCATCCACACAGAGATGCTGACAACCAACATGATGAAACTGTACATGGCCGGCGCTGTCACCGGGCGCAGAAAGCAGATCCAGAAGGGGAAAATGGTATGCACTTTCATCATGGGTTCCAAGGAACTGTATGAGTTCGCACATGACAACCCCGGGGTTGAAGTGATGGCGGGCAGCTACGTCAATGACCCCTATGTCATCGCTCAGAACGACAACATGGTCTCCATCAACTCCACCATGGAGGTGGATCTGACGGGCCAGTGTGCCAGCGAATCATTGGGCTCGGTCCAGTTTTCCGGCACCGGGGGGCAGGCAGACACAGCCGTGGGCGCGCAGAACTCAAAGAACGGCCGCTCCTTCATCTGCCTGTATTCCACCGCCATGGTCAAAAACCCCCAGACCGGCGAGCGTGAGGAAGTCAGCAAGATCGTACCCCAGCTTAAACCGGGCGCCGCGGTCACCCTCTCGCGCAATGACGTCGACTATATCGTGACAGAATACGGCGTCGCCTGGCTGCGGGGCACCAGCATCCGGGAGCGCGTGGACCTGCTCATCGGCATCGCGCACCCGAAGTTCCGCGATGAACTGCGCCGCCAGGCGCTGGATATCGGGATCATCAGCCAGCGATGAGCAGCTTTGTTTTCAGGGGGAAAAGCGTTCATTACGAGCTCGTTGGCGAGGGCCGTCCCCTCCTGCTGCTCAACGGGATCATGATGTCCACCAGGTCATGGGCGCCCTTCCTGGAGGCCTTCCAAGCGGGCGGGAACAGGCTGATCCTGGTCGACCTGCTGGACCAGGGCGAGAGCGCTGCCATGGACGGGCCATTTGAGCAGCGCCTTCAGGCGGAGATGCTCAGGGAGCTGATGGATCATCTGCAGATCCCGTCCACAGCGGTGTTCGGCACCAGCTACGGCGGCGAAGTCGCGCTGAACCTGGCGGTCGATTACCCGGAAAAAGTCAGCAGAATGGTCCTGGCCAACACAGTGGCGAGAACCAGCGCCTGGCTCAAGGAGATCGGGGAAGCCTGGAACCTCGCCTCAAAGGATCCGATGGCCTATTACTCCACCACCATTCCCGTCATCTACAGCCCGGATTTCTATGACCGGCGGGCGGAGTGGATGGCCAAACGAAAGGAACTGCTGACGAAGACCGCCTTCGCCGACCCGGATTTTCTCGCGCGCATGGTCCGGCTGACGCGTTCGGCTGAGAGCCACGACGTACGGGAGCGCCTGGGCAGGATCGCTTGTCCGGTGCTCATCATCTCCTCTGACCAGGACCACATCACCCCTTTGGAGGAGCAGGTCTTCCTCCGCGAAAACATCAGGGGCGCCGAACACGTGCTTCTGCCCAGAACAGGCCACGCCGCCTTTTATGAGCGGCCCGATCTCTTCGTCAGCGTCATGATGGGCTTCATCAACCACAGGGAGTCGATCCGCCTGCCCTGAGGGAGGCCAAAACAGCACCGAAAGGAACCTCTGATGAACGAGCCAAAAACCACCCGGGGACAGAAGACGTTGAACCGCATCATCAAGGCGGCTGAAAACGAGTTCGGGAAGAAGGGCTATTACAACACCACCATCAACGACCTCGCCGCGCGCGCCAAGGTCGCCCCCGGCACGATCTACATCTATTTCTCCGACAAATATTCCCTATACTGCCACCTGCTCAACCGCTACGGACATGAGATCCGGAAGAAGATCGCAGAGGATACCGCGGGATGCGCCACAAGGCTGGACGCCGAACGGGCGGGCCTGCTGTCCTTTCTCAGGCAGGTGAAAAAACAGCCTTACATGTACCAGATCATCTGGGAATCCCTGTACATCAACCCCACGCTATTCGTTGAATACTATGAATCATTTGCCCTGCGCTACAAGACAAAACTGGACGAGTCGGCAGGGGAGATCACCCGGATGGACAACACCGTGCTGGCTTATATACTCATGGGCATCGTCAATTTCATCGGGCTGAAATATGTCTTTTTTGACAAGGGTGCGGATCTGGAAAAGGTGGCCGATCAGGCGATGGCATTTTACCGCTACGGCCTTTCCGGTTTGGGTCAGCCGGCCGAAGGCCCGGCCGGGGAGCAGCCGGGCGGCTCCGCTTGCTGATTTTCCGACCGAAGCAGGCGGCGCAAGGGGAATAATATGGTCAAAATCCCCTGAAAATCCTGCATTCTTTACTTGCCAGGCACGCTATGATATACTTCCAGCGGAATTCCTCAGGAGGTTTTTTCGGCTGATGCCTGAATATAAACTGGTCATCTCCGGCGGCAGGGAACTCAGGGGCGAGACGAGCGTGTCCGGCGGCAAGAACACGTCGCTCGCCGTCATCCCGGCGGCGCTGCTGGCGGATTACCCATGCCAGATCGAGAACCTTCCCGACATCGACGACGTCCGAGTGCTCGTCCGGATCCTCAGGTCCCTGGGCGCGAAGGTGGACTGGCACCCGGAAGCGAAGCAGATGGTGATCGACCCCGGCACTGTGACCAGCAATACCGTCCCTTTCGCCCTGAGCCAGAAGATGCGCGCCAGCTATTACCTGATGGGCGCGCTGCTGGGGCGCTACGGGTCCGCAAGGGTCGGCTACCCGGGCGGGTGCGACCTTGGCAGCAGGCCGATCGACCAGCACCTGAAGGGCTTCCGCGCCCTGGGGGCCAGCATCCGCGACGAAAACGGGATGATCGTCACGGAAGGCAGGCTCAAGGGCGCCAACATCAATTTTGACATGGTCACCGTGGGCGGGACCATCAACGTCATGCTGGCGGCTGTGCGCGCCGAAGGCGATACCTTGATGACCAACTGCGCAAAAGAGCCGCATATCGTCGATACCGCGAACTTCCTCAACCGGATCGGCGCTCACATCCGCGGAGCGGGCACCGACACCATCCGCATCCACGGCGTAAGCCGGCTAGGCGGCGCGTCCTATACCGTCATCCCGGACCAGATCGAGACCGGGACCCTGATGATCGCCGCTGCCGCCACCCGCGGGGACGTGACCCTTCACGGATGTATCCCCACGCACATGGAAGCGCTGACGGCAAAACTGCTTGAGATGGGCGTGATGGTCACCAGCCAGGACGACGTCATCAGCGTGAAGCTGCGCCAGGGACACCGCGCCATCAGGCTGAGCACGCAGGAGTATCCCGGCTTTCCCACCGATCTGCAGCAGCCGATGTCAGCGCTGCTCACCCGCGCGGTGGGGACCAGCGAGGTCATCGAGAATATTTTCGAGTCCCGTTTCAAGCACCTGGACGAGATGCGCAAGATGGGGGCAAAAGCCGTCATCAACGGACGGGTCGCGCACATCGAGGGCGTGCCGGAACTGCACGCAGCGCCGGTGTATGCGCCTGACCTGCGCGGCGGCGCGGCCCTGGTCATCGCCGGTCTGATGGCGCATGGCACGACGGAGATCTACAACCCCGAAAACATCGCGCGCGGTTATGAGCACCTGGAGAACAAGCTCAACCGCCTGGGCGCGAGCATCAGCAGGATGCCCTGTGTCAATGAGGTCAACGGCGATGCAATCCGCGTTTGAGCTGCTGGGCCTTCAGCCGGGAGCGGACGAGACCTCTGTCCGCGCGGCTTACCATCAATTGGTCAAAACCTGCCATCCGGACAGCTTTTCGGACCCGGAAATGCAGAAAGCCGGACAGGAAAGGCTGATCAGCATCAACCTTGCCTATGAGCAGGCGATGAAGATCGTCGAATCAAGGCAGACCGCCTCCGCCTCCCTTCCTTGCGAACAAGCCAAGAACTGGGCAAAGAAGCTGCTGGAGCGCAGGCAGTACGAACTGGCGCTGCTTCAGCTGAGCAAGGCGGAGAGCAAGGACGCCGAGTGGTTTGCCCTGCAGGGGGAGACGCTCACAGGTCTGAAGCAGTACCTGAGCGCCTACCAGGCCTGGCGGACAGCGGCGCGCACGGACCCCTCCTGCCTGGCGTACCGGCGGGGGGCGCTAGAGGCTGAGATGAAGCTGAAGAAGATGGGGTCCTTCACACAGAAGACCTTAAGCCAGGTGAAAGCGCTCTTTCAGCGGAAAGACAGCTGAGAAATGCCC
The DNA here is from genome assembly GCA_963169565.1 of Bacillota bacterium. Taxonomy (GTDB): domain Bacteria; phylum Bacillota; class Clostridia; order Christensenellales; family Aristaeellaceae; genus UBA6115. The sequence goes on from CAUJDI010000045.1 coordinate 64,353, forward strand.
CGGGAAAAAAACCTGCGATTGAAGGAAGCCCCCTTCAGGGCAGGTTTTTCCTGTTTGACAGATGCCGGGATGCGATATCAGCTGATCCGGAGCAGCCGCAGGACCGTGTCATTGGAAGTGACCCCGGAAGGCGCGCTGATCGTCCGCGCGCCCGCCCAAATGCCAGACAGAGCTGTTGAGCGTTTTGTCCTGGACAGGGCGGACTGGATCAAAAAGCACCTGTCACACCTGAAGCCGCGCCCGGAAGCGTTCAGCGCCTGGGAGGAACAACTGCTTCGGAAAAAAGCGCAGAAACTGCTTCCGGAATTGATCGCCCGATACGGGCGGATGCTTTGCGTATCCCCGGCGACCATCCGCGTGACTGCTGCCAAAAAACGCTTCGGCAGCTGCAGCGCCAGGGGCAGCGTATGTTTTTCCTTCAGGCTGTTCGCCTATCCCAGGGAAGCGGTCGAATACGTCGTGGCACACGAGCTGGCTCATTTGAAACACCTGAACCATTCCCCCGCGTTCTACCGGCTGCTGGGGGAGGTCATGCCCGATTACAGGCGGCGCGCCAGATTGCTGGCACATCCCGCGGAAGATTGTCTCAGAAACGGTATGGGAGGAATATGATGTACAGGATCACCGCGAAGACGCGCCTGAGCGGCAATGCCTCAAAGATATCCGTCCTCGCGCCCCTCATCGCCAGAAAAGCACAGGCGGGACAGTTCATCATCCTCAGGGCGAAGGAAGATTCCGAGCGGATCCCCCTGACCATCCACGACCAGGACAGGGAGCAGGGCACCGTGACCGTGGTCTACCAGGTCGTCGGCGCGGGCACGATGGAGCTTGATACCCTGGAATCCGGCGATTCCTTGCACGACCTTGTCGGACCCTTGGGTACGGCGACCAAAACGGAGGGAATCAAAAAAGTCTGTGTGATCGGCGGGGGTGTTGGCTGCGCGATCGCCTACCCGGTCGCCCGGAAACTGTTTGAGCAGGGCAGCGAGGTCCACGTCATCGCCGGGTTCAGGAGCAGGGACTTCGTGTTTCTGGAAAAGGAGTTCAAAAAAGTATCACACGTTCTGAAGGTCATGACGGACGACGGCAGCTACGGTTCGCGCGGCCTGGTCACGGACGCGCTGGAGGGGATGATCGCCGAGGGCCATCATTATGATGAAGTCATCGCCATCGGCCCGCTGGTCATGATGAAGTACGTCAGCCTGCTGACAAAGAAATACGGCATCAAAACGACGGTGTCCATGAATCCGATCATGGTGGACGGTACCGGTATGTGCGGAGGCTGCCGCCTGACAGTGGGCGGGAAGATCAGGTTTGCCTGCGTGGACGGGCCGGACTTTGACGGGCATGAGGTGGACTTTGACGAGGTGATCAGCCGTAACCGCATTTATGAGGACTTTGAGCGGCGGGAGCGCGAGGAGAACTGCCTTCTTTTCAAAAAGGAGGTGCAGAGCTGATGAGTCGCAACATGTCCCCCAGCAAAGTCGCCATGCCGGCGCAGGATCCGCAGGAGCGCAGCCTGAACTTCAGGGAAGTCGCCCTGGGCTACACGCGCGAAATGGCCATGGAGGAAGCCGCGCGCTGCCTTGAATGCAAGCACAGGCCCTGTGTGAACGGCTGCCCCGTCAAGATCGACATCCCCGGCTTCATCCGGGAGATCGCCAGGGGAAACATGGAGGAAGCTTTCCTCATCCTCAACAGGGACAGCGCCCTGCCGGCGGTCTGCGGCCGCGTCTGCCCGCAGGAGACCCAGTGCGAACAGACCTGCGTCCGGGGCATCAAGGGTGAGAGCGTGTCCATCGGGCGCCTGGAACGCTACGCCGCCGACTGGTACAGGGAGAACGCATGCACGCTGCCGCCCAGACCGGAACCGAACGGACACAGGGCGGCGGTCGTGGGTGCGGGGCCGGGCGGGCTGACCGCCGCGGGCGAGCTGGCCCGGATGGGCTACGCGGTGACCGTGTTTGAAGCGCTTCACCTGCCCGGCGGGGTGCTCACCTACGGCATCCCGGAGTTCCGCCTGCCCAAGGACATCGTGATGGCGGAGGTGGACGCGCTCAGGCGGCTGGGCGTGGAGATCCAGCTCAACACGGTCATCGGAAAGACGCTGAGCATCGACGAACTGCTGGAATACGGTTATGAGGGCATCTTCATCGCCAGCGGCGCCGGCCTGCCCCGCTTCATGGGCATCCCGGGTGAGACATTGAAAGGCGTGTATTCCGCCAACGAATACCTGACCCGCATCAATCTGATGAAAGCTTATGAGAAAGACAGCCTGACCCCCGTCATGCGCGGCAGGCACGTGGCCGTAGTGGGCGGGGGCAACGTGGCCATGGACGCCGCGCGCTGCGCCAGGCGGCTTGGCGCGGAGGAGGTGTCCATCGTCTACCGCCGCGGGATAAAGGAGCTGCCGGCCCGGCTGGAGGAGGTCCACCACGCGCAGGAGGAGGGCATCACCTTTCGGATGCTGACCAACCCGGTACAGGTGTTGGGCGACGCGAACGGCTGGGTGCGCGGCCTGGAATGCGTCCGAATGACCCTGGGGGAGCCGGATGCCTCCGGCCGCAGACGCCCCATCGAGGAGCCAGGCAGCAATTATGACCTTCCCGCAGACGTGGTGGTCATCGCCATCGGGACTTCCAGCAATCCCCTCATCCGCCTGACCACCCCGGGGCTGGAGACCGACCAGTGGGGCTGCATCAAAACCAAGGGACCCGGCGGTGAGACCAGCCGGGAGAAAGTGTTTGCCGGAGGCGACGTTGTGACGGGCTCAGCCACGGTCATCCTGGCCATGGGCGCCGGCAAGGACGCCGCGCGCGCGATGGACAGGATGATCCGGGGCAGGGAAATGGCGGTTCAGCATGGCTGAGCGCAAATGAAGCCACTTGAACATTTACATATCAAAGGAACCGCGGCGCACAGGCCGCGGTTCCTTTGTATGATAGGAGAACGGGCTATTCTACTTTATACGGCCAGTTGATGATCCCGCCCAGGTCCCAGAGGTTGGTGTAGCCTTGCCTGACCAACTGGAGAGCCCCTGTCTGGCTGCGGGCTCCGGAGCGGCAGTAAAGGTAGATCAGGGCGTCCTTGTCCGGCAGATGGGTCTTTGCCAGCTCCGTCAGCTGACCCAGCGGCAGGTTGATCGCGCCGGGGATATGGCCGGCATCGAACTCATAGGGCTCGCGCACGTCGACGATGATCGGGTCCTGCCCCGCGTCCATGGCGGCCTTGGCATCCCTGGGGGTGATGGCGCGGTACTCAGCCTTGCGCGGTTCAGGTTTTCTGCCGGTCTCGCGGGCGCGCTGGAAGTCTTCCTGGGTCAGGTGACAGTAGCCGTAGGGATTCTTCACCAGATAATCCTGATGGTACTCCTCCGCGTCCCAGAACGCGCTCAGGGGCTCGATCCGGACAAAAAAGGCGGCGTGTTTCGATTTCTCGGCTTCTGCGGCTGCCCTAATGACCTCACCGTCAGCCTCGTCCACATAGAAAATGCCCGTCTGGTATTGTGTGCCGACGTCGTTGCCCTGACGGTTCTCCACCGTCGGGTCGATGGACGAGAAATACAGCCCCAGCAGTTCCTCAAGCGTGACCAGAGACGGGTCATACCGGACCTCGACGGTCTCCCGGTGTCCGGTGGTCCCTGTGACCACCTGCTGGTAGGTTGGGTTCTCCAGCGTGCCGTTCGCATATCCGCTCACAGCCTGAATGACCCCGGGAACCTGCGCCATCATGTGTTCAACGCCCCAGAAACAGCCCCCGGCGAAATAGACCAGCCTGCTTCCCTCCGCATTGACGGGAACTGCGAAAAACAAAACGCCCAGCAGGGTGATGACGATCAGTGTTACGATGGTTGCGGTCATGATCTTTCCTCCTCCTTGATTCCTGATGATTCTACCCCTCCGGCAGCCTTTCAAGCAGCGCTTCATTTCACCGGGCTTTCAGGCTATAATGGCACAGATGGAGGAGACATGATCCGTAAGACCGCCTTGCCTGCGCTGCTGATTACATTGCTGGACCTGACGCTCAAGCTGATCCCCCTGGGGGAGAACAGGCCCTTGATCCCCGGCATCCTTGGGATCCACAGCCTGTCCAACAAGGGGGTCGCTTTCGGGTTTCTGGCTCAGAGCCCCCTTGTCAACCTGCTGCTGATCGTTCTGCTCCTCCTTTCAGCCGGAGCGTGGCTGCATCACAATCCGCCGTCAGGGCTTCAGGCGTGGGCGGCGGCGATGATGCTGGGCGGCGCGGCCGGGAACCTGATGGATCGCATGGCGCATGGCGCGGTGAGCGATTACCTTCAGTTCCTTTTCTTCCAGTTTCCGGTGTTCAACCTGGCCGATGCCTGCGTGACCGTCGGCGCGGGCTTCCTGATCCTGAACATGCTCCTTGCGCGTGAGAAGCCGAGATATGAACAAGATTAATAGAACAGGCAACGGCACCCGGCTGGACCTGCTATTGGCGGACGGAGATCTTTCCCGTTCCCAGGCGGCCCGGCTCATCCGGGACGGTCAGGTCAGCGTCAACGGGATTGTGGTGAACAAGCCCTCGTTTATTCCGATTATCGGTGCCGAAGTGGTTCTCTCCCTTCATGAAGCGGCGGATTCAGGGAACTTGGCGGAGGATATTCCCATATCCATCCTTTATGAGGATGAGGAGATGGCAGTGATCTGCAAACCCGCCGGGCTGGTGGTGCACCCAGCGGCCGGCAATCCATCCGGCACCCTGGTAAACGCTTTGCTGTTCCACCTGACCAGCCTCTCCGGCATCGGCGGGGAGAAACGGCCCGGCATCGTGCACCGGCTGGACAAGGACACTTCGGGGCTGATGCTGGTGGCCAAGAACGACAGGGCTCACCTGGCCCTGTCAAGCGCCCTTTCGGAACGCAGGATCATCAAGCACTACCTTGCGGTGGTGGCCGGGCAGATGAAAGAAGAAAAGGGCGAAATGAATGGCACCATCGGCCGGAGCCGCAAGGACCGCAAGAAGATGGCGGTGGTGCCGGGCGGCAGGGAGGCCCTCACAAGGTGGCGGCTGGTCCGCCAGGACGGGCAGAGCGCGCTGGTCCTCATCCATCTGCTCACCGGGCGGACGCACCAGATCCGGGTGCATTTCTCCCATGCCTATCATCCGGTGCTGGGCGACCCGCTTTACGGCTTCAAGGGAATGCCCAAAGCCCCTCGGCTGATGCTGCACGCCTGGTCGCTGGCATTTGAGCATCCCATTACAGGCAAGCGGATGCGCTTCACCGCGATGCCGGAGACGAGCTTTCAGGCGCCACAGGAAGCAGATCTGCTGAGAATTATATCGAAAATGGAATGACAGCGAAATCATATCCTGTGCAAAAATCGAATAGGCTATAACATGAGCGCTCGCGGTCACCCTTGCCGCGAGCGCTTTCTTGTACTATCATGATTTTCCAAATTCATTTTTGCTCAGTGCAGCAACTGCTGAAGAAAAGACGCAAAACATCAAAAAAATAAAGTTCTAAGGGAGTCCGGTGGCATTCTTTCAAGAACGCCCCCGGCGTCTTTCCGCTCCCCTGCGTTCCCTTGTGCCCCTCTCCTCGTCAGCCCAGCACCATCCGGTCGTTGATGATTTCCTCCCCCGCGCGGCTGGAAAACATCCTGATGAGCTGTTCGACGGTGAGTTTTTTCTTCTCCTCGCCGTTGACATCCAGGATGATTTTTCCCTGGCTCATCATGATGAGGCGGTTGCCCACGGCAATGGCGTCGCGCATGTTGTGGGTGACCATCATGCAGGTAAGGCTCATGCTGCTGATGAAGCGGTCGGACAGCTCCAGCACCTTGCGCGCGGTCTTGGGATCCAGCGCCGCGGTATGCTCGTCCAGCAGCAGCAGCTTGGGGGTGTTCAGGATCGCCATGAGCAGGGTGAGCGCCTGGCGCTGCCCGCCGGAGAGCAGGCGGACCTTGACGGACATGCGGTCTTCAAGTCCCAGCCCCAGGGAGGCGAGCTGCTTGCGGAACTCGATCTTTTCCTTGGCGGTGACGCCCCAGCTCAGGCTGCGGAAGGTGCCCCGCCTCAGGGCGAGGGCCAGGTTCTCCTGGATCTCCATGTCCGCGGCGGTGCCCATCAGCGGGTCCTGGAAAACGCGGCCCAGGTATTTGGCGCGCTTGTGCTCAGGCAGGTTGTCGATCCGAAGGCCGTCCAGTTCGATACTGCCCTTTTCCTGCCGGTAGACGCCGGCAATGCAGTTGAGCAGGGTCGACTTGCCGGCGCCGTTGCCGCCGATGACGGTGACGAAATCCCCGGGCTTCAGGTACAGGCTGACGTCATCCAGCGCGGTCTTCTCATTGATGGTGCCGGGATTGAATACCTTGTTGAGCCCTGTGACTTTAAGCATGGCTCTTCCTCCCGTTCATGGACACCTTGAGGGTATCCCGCAGGTCCTTGAACCGCGGCAGGGAAAGCGCCAGGGCAACGGTGAGCGCGGTGAAAAGCTTCAGGTCATCCGCGGGCATGCCCAGGCGAAGCACCAGGGCGATGATGACGCGGTAGGTCATCGCGCCAAAAAGCATGGACAGCAGGCGGCTCAAAAAGCTGCGCTTGCCGAAGAGCACTTCGCCGATGATCAGGCTGGCCAGGCCTATGACGATGGCGCCGGTGCCCATCTGTACGTCGGCATAGTTCTGCGACTGGGCGATGAGCCCGCCGGAAAGGGCGACCAGCCCGTTGGCCAGCATCAGCCCGATGAGGATGGTGCTGTCGGTGTTGACGCCCTGGGCGCGCACCATGCGGGGATTGTTGCCGGTGGCCCGGATGGCGCTGCCGATCTCCGTTCCGAAAAACCAATAGAGGGTGAAAACGATGGCCAGGGCCATCAGACCGCCCAGGAGGATGACGGAGACCGTTTTGCTCAGGCCCAGCAGGCTGCCCAGGATGGAGTAGGCGGTGGTCATCCGCAGCAGGGAGACGTTGGCCATGCCCATCACGCGCAGATTGATGGAGTACAGGGCGATCATCGTGAGGATGCCCGACAGCAGCGCGGGGATGCGCAGCTTGGTATGCAGCAGGCCGGTGGCCAGCCCGGCCGCCATGCCGCCGAAAAAGGCGACCAGCAGCGCAAGGAATGGATCGCCGCCGGTGCTGATCATGCGTGCGCAGACCGACGCGCCCAGCGTGATTGAGCCCTCCACCGTCAGATCGGCAACGTCCAGCACCCGGTAGGAAATATAGACGCCCAGGGTCATGATGGACCACAGCAGGCCCAGGGAGACAGCGCCCAACAGTATTTGTTCCATAAAGTCCTCAGTTGTCAGAATGGCCCCTCCCCGGATTCCCGGGGAGGGGATTTGGATGATTACTTGCCGATCTCTTCGGCGAAGGGCAGGAGGTCCCCGGGAATTTCCAGGCCGATCTCATCGCAGAAGGTTTTGTTGATGAGGAACTGGAAATCAGTCTGCGACTGGATGGGCATTTCAGAGACCACAGCTTCCCCGCGCAGCAGCGTAGCCGCCATCCTGCCGGTCTGTTCGCCCAGGTTGAAGTAGCTGATGCCCAGGGTGAAGGTGCCGCCGCCGCGGACCATGCCTTCCTCGCCGCAGGCGATGGGGATTTTCCTGTTGAGCGCTTCCTCCGCCACCAGGGCCATGGAGGAGGCGATGATGTTGTCGGTGGGGACATACAGTACGTCGCACTGTTCCAGGATGCTGACGGCAGCCTGCTGGACGTCGTTGGAGTTGTTGACGGTGACCTCCACCACCTTCATCCCCAGCTTCTCCGCCTCAACTTTGGCGATATCAGCCTGGACGCGGGAGTTGACTTCGCTGCCGGTAAACAGCAGGCCCAGGGTCTGGGCGTCCGGGACCATCTTCTTGACCATGGCGATCTGGTCTGCCACCGGATTCATGTCCGTCGTGCCGGAGACGTTGAAGCCGGGGGCTTCATTGCTGCTGACCAGGTTGGCGGCGACATAGTCGGTGACTGCGGTGCCCAGGATCGGGATACTGTCCGTCTTGCCCGCAAGGGCCTGCACGGCGGGTGTCGCGATGCCAAGCACCAGGTCCACCCCGTCGGCGATGAACTTGTCGGCGATGGAAGCGCAGATGTCCTGCGCGGCCTGCCCGTTCTGGTAATCAATGGTGACGTTCTCACCGTCCACAAAGCCTTCCGCGGCCAGACCCGCCAGGAAGCCCTCACGCGCTGCGTCCAGCGCAGGATGCTGCACAAACTGGAGGATGCCGATGAGCGGCTTTTCACCCTCCCCGAGCGCATAACCGGGCACAAGCAGCGCAGCGACCAGTATCAGGGACAGCACCAGGGTCAACAACTTTTTCATTCCGGGTTCCTCCTTAAATATTGTCTGTATAAATCAAACGCCCCCTGCGAACTGCAGAGGGCGGAAGATCCGCGGTACCACCTCAATTTTCTGTCCGAAGACAGCTCACCGGCAACCATCATTGCCTTCCCCTGTAACGGGGGGAACCCGGCTCGGCCTACTCCCCTTTCAGCCTGCGGCTCCCGGGATGTACTCGCGCTTGCTTCCCCTGCTGCCTTGCAGCGGCCGGCAGTTCTCTGAAGGGGTGGTACAAGGGCTACCTGTTCCTGGTCATCGCCTTTGATACGGGAATCATAGACTCAAATCACACCGGTTCTCAATGTTCCAATTGGCCTGTATTTTACCATTTCGCTCTAATCCCCCCGAAAAACAAAGTGAATACAGGAAGGCACGCCCGTTGACGGGCAGAAGCGCGGCGGGTATGATAAACGACAGGATCCGGAGGTCGTATGCGAAAAGCCTTTTCCCTTCTCCTGTGCGCCGTCCTTCTATCCGCGTTTTTCCCCGGAACGAAGGGGGACGCGGAGGACGTTTCATATACCGCGCTGGTCCGCGGCGGGGCGCTGCATCTGCGCGCAAAGCCCGACAAAGGCTCACTTTCCCTGGGCCGGTATCCAAGCGGCACCCGGGTGAGGGTGCTCGCGGACGGGGATGTTTTCTGCCGCGTCAGGACAGATGAAGGCAATGAAGGGTACATGATGAAGGAGTTTCTCAGTTTTGAAAACGGTCTGCCGCCGATGGAAACCGTGACCCCTGCCCCGGAACCCACGCCTGACCCGACACGCCTGAGAGCGCTTGAACGCGGAGTCGACCCGAACAGGCCGATGATCGCCCTCACCTTTGACGACGGGCCGCAGCCCCAGACGCTCAAAGTGCTGGAAATCCTTGAAAAGTACGGCGCAAGGGCCACTTTCTTTATCCTCGGGAAGAACATCAAGGGCAATGAGGAGATCCTGAAGCGCGCCTCGGAGGGCGGACACCAGCTTGGCGCGCATTCCTGGTCGCATCCCAATCTCAATGAGATCTCCGAGTCCGCCGTGCGGTCCCAAATGACGCGCACGATGGACAGGATCTTCGAAATCACCGGGCAGCAGGTCGTCATGATGAGGCCGCCCTACGGGACCAGCAATCGCCTGTCCCGCAGGCCTCTGACGGATCTCGGCCTGCCCCTGATCCTGTGGTCGGTGGATTCCCTTGACTGGAAGACCCGCAGCGCGTCCAAAACGGTCAGCACCATCCTCGACGGGGCCGTAAACGGCGCGATCATCCTCTGCCATGACGTGTGGGAGGAGACAGGGGCGGCGATGGAAACCGTCATTCCCAAATTGATCCAGAGAGGCTACCAGCTGGTGACCGTGGCGGAAATGATGGCATTCCGGGCGGAACCGCTCAGACCCGGCTGGGAATACAGTTTCCTGGACGTCAACAAGATCCAGCCGGGCATCACGCCGCTGCCGCATACAACGCCAGCACCTTAGGGTTTGCAAACTGATCCGGATACGCTTTCAGGATGGAAACAGCGCCGGAGCCTTTGCCCCGGCGCTGTTGATTGCTGGATGCCTCAGTTCAGGGATTCGCAGGCGTCTCCATTTCTGTCGCATAGGGCAGGAGATCTTCGGGGATCTCGATCCCCATCGCGTCATTGGCGGTCTTGTTGATATAGTAGTTGTACTCGCTCTGACGCTGGATAGGCATCTGCGACACGTCCGCGCCGTCCCGAAGCACCGCGACCGCCATCTTGCCGGTCTGGTAGCCCAGCTTCTCATAATCGATCCCCAGGGTGAAGTTGCCGCCCTGCAGGACCATGTTGCCGTCCCCGGCGACCACCGGCACCTTTGCTCCAAGCGCGACCTCATAGACGATGGGCATGGCGGAGGCCAGCGTGTTGTCTGTCGGGATGTAAAGGGCGTCGCACTGCGCCACAATGGAGGACATGGCCTGCTGGACATCGTTGGAGTTGTTGACGGTGGTCTCCTTCCAGGAGAGGCCCAGGCGCTCGATCTCCGCCTTGGCCAGGCGCACCTGCATCTGGGAGTTGACTTCACTGGCGGTATAGATGATGCCGATGGTTTTCACATCCGGCACCAGGCGCTGGATCATCGCGATCTGGGCTTCCACTGGGTTCATGTCCGTGGTGCCGGATACGTTGTAACCGGGCACGTCATTGCTCTGAACGAGCTTGGCTTCCACATAATCCGTCACCGCTGTGCCCAGGATCGGGATCGTCTCGGTCTTGCCGGCCACGGCAAGGGCGGACGGCGTCGCGATGGCCAGGATCAGATCGACGTTCTGGCCGACAAAATAGTCAGCGATGCTGGACAGGGTATCCTGGTTGCCCTGGGCATTGCGGTAATCCACCGTCATGTTCTGCCCGTCGACATATCCTTCTTCGGCAAGCGCGCGCAGGAAGCCTTCCCGCGCGGCATCCAGCGCATTGTGGTTGACGATCTGGACGATGCCGATGATCGGCCTGACTGGTTCCGCAAAAGCCGGCAGCACCAAAATACACAGGGAAAGGATCAGAGCCAGGGTCAGGGTCAGCTTCTTCATGACGGTCTCCTCCTTGAAAAAATGTGTTTATCCGATTTCCTTAACAGAAAACGCCCTCAGCCATCGCTGAGGGCGGATAAACCGCGGTACCACCTCAATTTCCTGTCCGAAGACAGCTCCGGGCAACTATCATTGCCTCCCCCGGTAACGGCGGGGCTCCGGCGCGGCCTACTTCACTTTCAGCCTGCGGCTTCCGGGAGGAACTCACCGTCTTGCTGCCCGCTTCCTCGCACCGCCCGGAAGCTCTCTTGAAGGCCTGCAGGACCGCTACACGTTCCCGGTCATCGCCACTGGAAGAAGCATATTGTATCAATATGCATGAATCAATGTTCTATCCGGTAGAAATTTGGCCGAGAGCGATGAAAACAATGGAAAAACATACCGTTCGGTGCATATGGCGCGTCATGACGCAACGATTTCCGTTCCCCTCTCCCCCGAGAGCCCCTGAAGCGCCAGGTCCAGCCGGGTGATGATTGCACGGCGTCCCGTCATGCCCTCCACAAAGCGAAGGGCGGCATCCACCTTGGGGCCCATGGATCCGGCGGCGAAATGCCCCTCGTTGAGGTAGGCCCGCATCGCTGCGGCAGGGACGCGCGTGAGCACCTTCTGGTTGGGCTTGCCATAGTTCAGGCAGGCGTTCTCCACTTCCGTGAGGATCAGCAGGGTGCTGGCATCCAGGCCTTCCGCCACGCGCCAGGCGGCCAGGTCCTTGTCGATCACAGCCTCCACGCCGACATACCCCCTTCCCGCCTCATAGACGACCGGGATGCCTCCGCCGCCGGCCGTCACAGGCACAAAGCCCGCGTCCAGCAGCGTCCTGACCTGGTTCAGTTCCACGACTTCAAGCGGCATCGGGGAGGGAACGACGCGCCGCCAGCCGCGGCCCGCGTCTTCCCTGAAGACAAAACCCTTCTCCCGCGCGATGCTCTCCGCCTCCTCTCTGGAATAGAAAGGGCCGATGGGTTTGGTGGGATGAAGGAAGGCCGGGTCGTTCACGTCCACGCGGACCTGCGTGACCAGGGTGACCGGCCGCCCGGGCAGGCCTGCCCGCTCCATCTCCTCGCCGAGGGCCTGCTGGATGTGGTAGCCGATCATCCCCTGGCTCATCGCGCCGCAGACGTCAAAGGGCATGGGCGGAGTGATTTTCCGCGCGGCTTCATTCTGAAGCGCGATCCGTCCCACCTGCGGTCCGTTTCCGTGCACCACCGCCAGGCGCCAGCCGGCTTTCAGAATAGCAAGCAGCTGTGCCGCGGTTTCCCGCACCACCTTCAGCTGGCTATCGGCGTCAGCGGGCATTCCGGCGCGCTGCAGCGCGTTTCCTCCAAGGGCGATGACGAGGGTCTCAGTCATGACGTTCGTTCTCCCCGATATTGATATAGGTCTTCCGGACGTAGGGGCTGGTATAGGCTTTCAGCAGCGCGCCGTATCCCGGGACAAAGTCGAGCGCGTCTCCCACACGGTACGGTTTGGCATGGGTCAGGTCCGCGATCAGGTGGTCTGAGCTGGCGCCGAGCAGCCTGACGTCCTGATCCGCGGGGAGGAGGCTCTGCGGATCCGTATCCTGCCGGCCGATTGCCAGAATGCCCCTTTGCATGAGCCCGAGATCCGGAAAGAAGACCTGCTCGCCAAAGGCGTTGGGCCCCGTGCTGCCCTCGGGTTTGGAGGGCTTGTCCTGCACTTCGACCAGACGGGCTGACAGAGTAAACACACGTTGGCTCAGCTGAGGAAAAGGCTTTCCGCAGGAGGTGTCCGTGCCCAGCAGCAGGCTCTCCCCGATGCGCAGCTGGTTGATCCCCGCCGGGAGGCGCCCCTCAAACAGCAGATGGAGCGAGCTGGAATTGCCCCCGGAAACGATCGGCAGCGGGATCCGGAAGGCTTTCCTGATCTTCTCCGCGATCCCGATCAGAAGACCCAGGTTCCGCTCATCCGGCAGGATCCCCCCAAAACAGGTCAGGTTGGTGCCGACCCCGGCCAGTTCCAGCCCTTCTTCCCGGACAGCCTCCCCGGCCGTTTCAAGGATCCGCGCCTCATCGCTGTACGGGATCCCCTCCCGCAGATCTCCCAGGTCGATCATCAGGATGACCTGATGTGTTTTCTTCAGTTTCCTGGCCGCCGCTCCAAGCGCACTGATGGCTTCAGTGCCTGATTGCAGACTGTACTCGCTGTATCTAACGATGTCTTCCGCCTCAAAGGGATCGGCGACGCGCAGCAGCATCCTCCGGAGGGTATCCGGAAGCCGTGCCAGGTTCTGCACCCGGGAGTCGGCCATCAGGGTGACACCGGCATCAGCCAGAGTGTTGAGGATGACTGGGTCCGCGCAGACGGCTTTGGTGACGGCGGCCAGCGTGACGCCGCGAGCATGACAAGCGCTTGAGATGACAGCTGCGTTACGCTTCAGTTGCGCGAGGTCAGCCCGGATGAGGGGCATATCCATCAGATCATTTCCTCCTGCAGGCTCTCCAGCATCAGATGTTTCGCCGCCTCAGGCCATCTGCGGCTGAGCACGCCAAGTGCCGCCATGAGGTACCGGCTGTCTGTCAGCACACGGAGCACGCCGGGCGGGGGATACAGCATATCTCCGGCGGCGTTCAGGTCGCGCAGGCGGTCGAGCACGGACAGTCGGTCGCGCAGCCTCGTCAGCGCGCCGCCGGTCGCGATCAGGGTTTTCGCAACGCTTAGGTCTTTCCCCTGCGCGAACCTTCTCCGGCCCTCCGGGAGGAAGACCTGCCTGATCCGGCCCGCGTGGCGGCCGATCGCCAGCGCGCCCGCCTCACGGGCCAGCCTGGCCGCGAGGCGTTCCTGCGCGTCATTTTCCGGTATGGGCAGCCAGTGTTCCATCAGCGCCCGGGTATCAAGGCCCAGTTCCCGGTCGAGCCTGTCATGTCCCGTTCGTTCCGCCAGCAGGGAAGCGTTCAGATAGATCCCCAGATCCCCCTCGACGGTCCGTTTGAAAAAGGGTTCCGGCTGAGTCTGTATGCGGGCGATCTCATCGCTCCCCTCCGCGGCGGAATGCACGTCGGTGGTCGCGCCGCCGATGTCAACTGCCAGAAGGTCTCCAAGCGCCGGGTGGAGCAGGCGCACAGCTTCCATGACCGCGCCTGGCGTGGGCAGGATGGAGCCGCCGACCATCTCGCGGATATGCGACATGCCGGGCGCTTTGACGATGTGAAGCTCAAACAGGTCCTGGACCGCGCGCCGGGCGGGTTCGACGTTCAGTTCGTCCAGGCGGGGATAGACGTTCTCCACCACGCTCAGCGGCTGTCCGGCTTCGGCAAAGATGTCCGAAACCTCCTCCGCTGCCTGGGCATTGCCGGCATAGAGCGCGGGGATGCCCAGCTTTAGCCCCGCGATCACCCGCGCGTTGTGTACCGCGGTCTCCCGGTCGCCGTAATCGGTGCCGCCGGCCAGCAGGATGAGGTTTGGGTTCAGTTTCTGAAGGGCGGCCAGTTCATACGCGCCCATCTTTCCGGCTGTGACCTGGCGCACCACCGCGCCGGCCCCAAGCGCCGCCATCTGCGCCGCCCGGGCGGTCATGTCATGGACAAGGCCGTGCACGCTCATGGATAAACCGCCGGCCGCGCTGGAAGCGGCGAACATTTCCTTCCACTCCAGCAAGGATACGCCCAGTTTGAGTTTCAGGTCCTCGATCCCCCGGCGCAGGCCGATGGTGACGTCCCCCTGTGCGGCGGTGGTCGGCGCCATCCCCTGGCTGACAAAGCGCGGCGCGCCTTCCAAGCCGTCAAAAGCGCTGACCAGGGTAGTGGTCGAGCCGATCTCGGCCACCAGAACGTCGATCACTGGCTTGCTGCTATCGGTCATGTCCCGCTTGCCTGGTCACGTCGTCTTGCGCAGTCTGGCCAGTGCGGTCGCCACGTGCGCACCGCGGGTGCCGCGGCCGAAGCCTTCATCCGCGCCTGCCTCCCGGGCCAGTTCCGGCGTCACCTGGGTGCCCCCGGCAAGGAAGACCAGCCTGTCCCGAACGCCCATCTCCCGGGCGAGGCGGTCGATGAGGGTGATGTTTTTATAGTGGACGTTGTCATGGCTGATGATGGCGGAGGCCAGGATGGCGCCGGCACCCAGCTCAACGGCCGCGTTGACCAGTTTCTCAGGCGGCACGGAAGTGCCCAGGTAATGCACCTTGATGCCGTATTTCTCGATCCCGCCGTGCTTGATGTCGATGATTTCACGCAGGCCCACGGAGTGCTCGTCCTCGCCCACGGTGCCGCAGACCACGGTCATCGGCTTTTGGGAAAAGACCCTCCGAAGCTCCTCGTCGCTGAACACTTCAGGGTCCTGGGGGATGACCAGTTCGCTGATCTTCATTTGGAACGGCACCTTGGCCTTCAGCTCGATGCGGGTGCCATCCACCGGATGCATGACCTCCCGCGAGATGATTTCCGGGTCCGTCAGGTTCATCCGCCGCGCGGTTTCCAGCGCCGCGGCCTCGGCGATCTTGGTTTCCGAGGGGAAGAACATGGTCAGCATCACCACGCCGTCCCCCAGCCATTCCATTTCCGGCCTGATCCATTCCCCGCCAGGCTGGCGGAATGGCTCGGACTGCTCCATCCGAAGGGCCGCGTTGTCCGTTTCGTCCAGTTCATCGATGTACTGGATGAGTTCCGGATTCTGGAAGGTGCATCCGCCGATGAGTCTCGCCGGGTCCTCCCCTTCCTTCAGGCCGTACTGCGCGATGTTGTTGTATCCGTAGTGGGCGGTGACGGGGGCCAGGTAATCCGCTTCGCGCCGGATGACGCTGCCTGCGCCGATGCCGCCCTGGATGCTGCGGACGATGCCGTCCCCGTTGCGCTGAGGATATAGCCCGGAATCCACGAAATGCCCCGCCTCCACGCCCTTGAAATAGCCGCCGGACTCCAGAAGCTCCTCCATGAACAGCACCGCGCGTTCCTTCAGTTCCCTTGCCTTGTCCCTGAGATACCCCTCGCCCTTGAGCTCAACCATCTCCATCAGTCCGTCAAGCCCGACCAGCGTCTGCCTGGCGGTGTCGCAGGCCTCCATGTTGTAAATGTGCCAGGGGACGTTGCGCCCCTCATCAGGCGTGATGGTGGACTGGATGTCCGCGCTGGTAAGTTTGGAGATGAGCATGTTCATCACGTGGGTGACGGTTGCCTCCCGGACGGACGACTGGATATACTTGGTGTTCATCTGCGCGCGCATGCGGAAACCGGAGAACAGTTCACGCAGTGCGACGGCGTAGGGCAGGTCCGTGTACACGCAGGGCGCGGGCGCGGCGGATGGCGGCACGGTGGACAGGCAGATGAGGTCGCGCGGCATCCCGCAGCCCAGGGAGAACCGGGCGTTGACGGCGTGCTGCACCATCAGCTCCGGCATCACCTTCCAGGCTTCCCGCGCAGTGGCGTTGGCGTTGTGCGCCCCGTCGATCTGCGCCATCTCCGCCCAGGCCATGACGGTCTTGGACTCGCAGGCGTCCACGAAGGAGCGCACCATGTTGATGTTGCGGTAGATGACGTTGTACTGCGGGTCCTGGTGCGCGCCGTTGACGCCCTCCTCGGCAAAGAGCACCGCGATCTCAGGCCCCGCAACGCCGGACACGTAGGAATGGTAGTTGATCGGACGGCCGACCTCATCCTCGATCATGTCCAGCGCCTTGCGCTGGGCGCGCACCTGCTTGCGCGTGATGGGCACCCCGCCCACGCCCTGGGGCGTTCCCTCGATCAGGCCGTCGAAATGGCTTTGGCCCGCCGTCCGGATGACCATGATGTGGTCCGCGCCGTGATGGGCCGCCATGCGCATCCGGCGGATATCGTCCTCAAAGCGGCCGGAAGCGATCTCCGTGGTGATGACGGGTCCGGGCTGGGGGTCAATGTTCCCGAAATGATGTGCGGGCGGCAGGGGTACGGAGCGCTTGAGGGGCTCTGAACAGTCCCGATAGGTGAATTCGTTCATCTGAAGCCCCGGCGCGGGCTTGCGCCAGGTCCAGCCGCGGCGGCGCGGGCGATAATTTTTCAGATCCCTGAGGATCTCCCGCACGTCAAGCGGGGCGTCCGGTTTCAGCCTGTAAGCGCTCATGTGGCCTGCCCCCCTTTGAAGGCTTCGGCGACCCCGTCCCAGCCTTCGCCGGACATCAGCTTCAGCCCGGTATCCCGGATCGGCCTTTGCCACTTTAAGCTCATTTTGTAAACCACATGTCCCGCGCCGTGCCCCAGCAGGGCATGCTCAAGGCAGAGGTTAACCAGCGCGGCTGCCTCCTGGGAGGAGAAGCCCATGCGAAGCAGCACGCTGCGCTCGATGGAAGGCGAGGTGTATTCGCGTCCCATCTGCAGCAGCGGATCTGTCAGTTCTTTGGCCAAAGACCAGAAGCGCTCACGCAGCTGCTCATCGCTCAGGTCTTTAAGGTGAGCGCGGCGAAGGGAATAATCGTCATCCCGCTTCATGCTTATCCTCCAGATAGTTTTCAATGGTTTCTATGACAAAGGCCTCCTCTGAAGCGGTCTCCTCAGACAGGAAGGCGATGTCCTCCTTTGAGGGGATTGCTCTCCGGCTGCCCATGGCGTTGGCGATGAGCGAGCGGCGCAGGCGGTTCAGGTCAACTTTCCGCGCCTTGATCTGCGACGGATCCTCCGGCAGGATGATGCTTTCCCCCGGCACCTGGTCTTCCGGGTTCCCGACGGTAATCCGCACGCCGTTGCTGCGAGCGAAAGAAAGCTGGGCGTTCTGATGCTTGCCGGCTCCGGTGTATTCCGTTTCCTGAACGACCAGCAAAGCCTCCTCCGGCAGCGTCTGCGCCAGGGAAAACGCCGCCGCCAGGCTAGTGTTTCCAGCAGGTCCGCGTTCGATCCCTTCCAGGGCGGTCAGCATCTCCGTGGTGTAGAAGACCTCGCCCTGGGTGACGGTATAATACCCGGACATGAAGCGCAGCGGGCGAGCGGCGCTGCGCGGCACGTCGGAGCGGTCCGGCCAGGTCGTGTACGGCATCCCGAACCCGGTATGCCCGGTGGTGAAGGACTTGCGGTTGAACTGCCTGTCGCTGGCCATGTGAAGCCCGCTTAGGTCGACGCTGGCTGCGATGACAGGCGCGCCGCATCCGGCCGTCTTCAGACCCCGCGCCGTACCGGTGAGGTTGCCGCCCCCCGCGTTGGTGGCGACGACCAGGTCAGGATCCCGCCCGAACTGCTCCCTGGTTTGCTGCGCGATCTCCCATCCCAGGCTCTGGATGCCCAGGACCGCATAGGGAGTATACAGGGAGGCGTTGAAGTACCCCGTTTCCTCCAGCAGGCGCAGGAAAACGTAAAACAGCTCCGGCCCCACGCTCAGCTGCACCACTTCAGCGCCCAGCGCCTCGCACTTGCGCGCTTTCTCGATGATTTCAGGCTGGCCGCGGCCTGTTGAGTCATAGCATTCCTGTACCACGATGCACTTCATCCCGGCCTTCGCGCAGCAGGAGGCCACGGCCGCGCCGTAATTTCCGCTGGTCGCGGTGATCACGCCCGGATATCCCATTTCACGCGCGATGTGCACGCTCAGCGCCGCGCGGCGGGCCTTGAAGGACCCGGAGGGGTTGCAGGCCTCGTCCTTGATGAGGATGCGCGCGCCCTTGCCGGGAGCCGCGTATTTCCGGGCCAGCGCGGTGATGTTCTTCAGCTCGATCAGCGGGGTGTTCCCGATGGCAAAGTCCTTCTGGATGCTGAGGATCTCCGCGATGCCCAGCCCCGGGGCCTTCATCATCCCCTCATAGTCAAAGGCGATGCCGCCGGATTCATAACGGGAATAGTCCAGCCCGACGGCAGCCTTCATGATCTCGTTCCGGCGGGCCATGACGGCCTGGTAGCTGCTGCCGGTCATTCCTTGTTTTCCTCCCCCCATTTCGCGCGGCGGATCCCTTCCTGCGCCTGCTGCAGTTCAGGAATGAACTCCCCGAAGCTGTGGTCATAAAGGGGGAAAGCCTCCAGCAGAGTCCCCTCCACCTCTCGCCCCGTGCGCGTCCTGACACGGGCGGGGGAGCCGACCTCGGCATCAGCAAGCAGCCACCCCTTGACCCATTGCGTCAGGGACGTCTTCGCCGTGTCCTCCGGCACCTGCGGCGCGCGCTCCCCCGGGGCGAGAATGACGCTTATGAGCCTGACCCAGTCCCCTTTGCGCGCCACGTCACACCTCCCCGAAGGCGATCTCGCGGTAGTCCCCCATCACGCAGCGCGGCACCGGCAGGTCCAGCATGCTCAGCAGGCCCGGCCTGGCGGCGATGAGGAAGGGCAGCGTGTTGCACGCCATGGCGATGGTGCCTAGCCCGCCATTGACCTCCGGCTTGACCGTCATGTTGATCTCCGGTGTGCCGGAAAGGGTGATGTAGTCGCCCGTATCCACGCCCGCCAGCTGCGGCTCGATCTGCTGCGGGTGGACGAGGCTGATCCGTTCCCTGTCTCCTTCCATCGCGCTGGCCGTCATGTCCACGCCTGCAACATGCCCCCTGGGTGCGAATCCGTGAGGGGATCTCCGGTCAACTTCCGTGAGAATGGGCCGCATCTTCTGTTCCAGTTTGTCATACTCGATCCCCAGCGCCTTGCCGATCATGGCTGCGGACTCATGAAAGCCCACGTGCCCGGCCAGGGTCCCATCCGCGACGCCCCTGTCAAACGCTTCCCTGGTCATCCCGATGCCCTGTTCATGCATCACGGTCTCGCCAAAGGGGCTCAGGCTGTTGATCCGTTCGCAGCGCACGTGGCTGACCTGCGTCATGGCGCCGGAGAGGCACACGGCCAGAAGGTCCATCATCATGCCCGGGTTGATGCCGGTGCCCAGGATGCTCACCCTGTTCTCTTTCGCCAGACGGTCCATTGCCTCTGACAGCTCAGGCTCCTGCGCCCAGGGGAAGCTCATTTCCTCCGCGATGGTCAGCACATTGATGCCCTGGCTGACAACCTCCATGATTTTTGGGAACACATCTCTCACGTATGAGTCCGTCGCGATCACACAGCAATCAACCGGCCCATCTTTCAGCGCTTCCCCGATGTCCGGCATGACTCTGACCGTTTTTGGGCCATACGGCGGCAAACCAAGCAGCTCCGTCAAGGCCTTGCCCCGGTAAGCGGGGTTGAGGTCGCAGGCCCCAATGATTTCAACGCCTCGGCGCTTCATGAGCAGCCCGGCGATCCCCTTTCCCATGGCCCCCAGGCCCCACAGCGCGACCCTGACGTTCCTCATTTCAGCCTCCTCACAGCCGGCCGATGGCCGCGACCATGACGGCTTTGATGGTGTGCAGTCGGTTCTCCGCCTGGTCAAACACTTTGGATTGCGGCGAACGGAACACCTCGTCGCTCACTTCCATTTCCGAAAGACCGTATTTCTCATATACCTGTTTTCCAACTTCCGTGTTCAGGTCGTGGAAGGCGGGCAGGCAGTGCAGGAAGATCGCGCGCGGATTGCCCGTCTTCTCCATCACCTCCTGAGTGACGGCATAATCCCTGAGCAGCCTGATGCGATTCTCGAACTGCGCTTCCTCCCCCATGGACACCCATACGTCGGTGTAGACAGCGTCAGCGTCCCTGACCCCTTCAAGGCTTGAGGTGATGTCGATCCTGCCGCCGGAGAGCCGCGCGGTCTCTACCATTTCAGATACCAGTTTCGGGTCCGGGCGCAGTTGATCCGGGCAGACCGCGGTGAAGCGCAGCCCAAGCTTGGCGCAGATGATCAGCAGCGAATTGGCGACGTTGTTGCGCGCGTCGCCGACAAAGGCCAGCTTGCATTCCTGCAAGGGTTTGACCGTATTCTCCCGCAGGGTCATCAGGTCCGCCAGCGCCTGGGTGGGATGGTACAGATCCGTCAGGCCGTTCCAGACGGGCACGCCGGAGAAACGCGCGAGGTCTTCCGCGGTTTTCTGCTCAAAGCCGCGGAACTCGATTCCGTCATAGAAGCGCCCCAGCACGCGGGCGGTGTCCTCCAGGGATTCCTTTTTGCCCATCTGGGAGTTGGACAGGAAGGTGACGTTGCCGCCCTCGTCCCAGCAGGCGGTCTCAAAGGCGCAGCGCGTGCGGGTGGACGTTTTCTCAAAAATCAGCACGATGTTCTTCCCGCGAAGCAGATCGCCGGGGATGCCGGCGCGCTTTTTGCGCTTCAGGTCACGGGACAGGTCCAGCAGAAACAGGATCTCCTGAGCGGTGAAATCCTTCAGGGTCAGCAGCGAGCGGCCTTTGAGCTGCACAGGCATGGCGGAGCCTCCTATTGGTTTATTCTGATCATTCCCTGAAAAGCGGCATGGACATGCACCGGGGTCCGCCCCGGCCGCGTCCAAGCTCGGATCCTGGGATCTCGATGATTCTGATGCCGTGGTCGGTCAGGATCTGATTGGTGACAGTGTTGCGGTCATACACAATGACGGTACCGGGGCGGACGCAAAGGGTGTTGCTGGCGTCGTTCCACTGTTCCCGCTCAGCGGCCACCATGTCCTCCCCGCCGCAGGGAATCAGCGTGATGCTGTCCTGCTGCAGCTCCTCCCGGAGGATGTCCTCAAGGGTCCCCTTCAGTTCCATCGCCTTGAGCTGGCGTCCCTGCATGAATACGCGGCAGCATTTCATGACGCTCGTGATGCCCGGGTGAATGACGAAGGTCCCGGCGTCCACCTGGGTGAACACGGTATCCAGGTGCATGAACGCGCGGACGTTAGGGATGTCGAAGGCCAGTATGCTGCGGATGCCGTTCTGCTCATCCATCGCCAGGTTGCGGCACAGGCCTTCCACCGCTTCCGGCTGGGTGCGCTGGGACAGCCCGACACCCAGCACCCCGTTCCCCAGGTTGAGGATGTCCCCGCCCTCCAGGCTGAAGGGGAGATCGGAGCGGTACAAGGCGCGCACGCTGCCGGCATACTCCGGGTGGTACTTGAAGACGAACCGGCCGTAGATCGTCTCCCGCTGACGTGTGGGCGCATACATGCGCGAAAAGGCGATGCCGTTCCCGATGGCCGCGAAAGGATCCCTGGTGAAATACAGGTTGGGGATCGGATCCAGCAGATAATTCGTCCCGTTCCTGGTCAGCCTGGTCAGCGGATAGTTCGCGTAGACGCCGGATTCCGCATAGGTGACGCCCGCCATGGTCTTCTCGACCAGGGCATCAGGGCTTTCTATGGAAGAGAAAAGGGCCGTCAGTGCCTGCCGCTCATGGCAGGCGGCCGGGCCCCCCTCACTGATGAACTTGTCGATGAATTTTGCCCTGATCTCCGGGCTTGTGAGGCTTTGGGCCACCATGTCCTTCAGGTAGCACACCTCCACCCCCTCTTTCTTCAGCGCTTCCGCAAACAGGTCATGCTCGCGCTGCGCGCCGCGGAGGTAGGGGATATCATCAAAGAGCATCCTGCTCAGGTAGGGAGGGGTCAGCTGCTCAAGCTCGGGGCCGGGACGATGGAGCAGGACTTTCTTCAGAGGCCCGGTTTCACTGTACACAGCTATCGGCATGCTTATCCCCCGCTGATTTTTATGTGCACCACTTTACCACTTTTATACAGATATGTATAGCCTGTCTTCTCCGCCTTCTCCTGCCTGCTTCTTCGCGCAAACCTGATGCCCCCGCTGCGCGGCAAGCCGCGAAAAAGCCCCGCGCTGCGGGGCTGGGGCTGATGCTCTGAATCCGTTCTCGTTTACTTGATGATTTCGCCGTATACCTCGCCCGATGCGGCAGCGGCATTGGACTCATCCGTGTCGATGTGCATCGCCAGCGCGAAGGACGGGTGGGCGCGCACGACGGTATCCCCGAAGATCAGGGAGCGGCCATTGGTAGTCATCCTGACCGATACGACGTCTCTGTCCCTGACGCCCATTTCCACCGCCTCTTCCGGCGTCATGTGGATGTGGCGCTTGGCGACGATCACGCCCTCCCTGAGCTCGATCTCGCCCGCGGGGCCGGAGATCCTGCAGCCTGCCGAGCCGGCGGTATCCCCGCTTTCCCGGATGGGCGGGGTCAGCCCGATCTGGCGGGCGTCGGTCATTGAAAGCTCCACCTGGGTGCTTTTCCGGACAGGCCCAAGGATGGTGACGATCAGCTGCCCGCGCGGGCCGTTGACAGTCACCTTTTCATTGCTGGCATACTGCCCCGGCTGGGACAGATCCTTCTTTATCGTCAATTGGTAACCAGGTCCAAACAACGTTTCCAGATCCGCCTGGGACACGTGCGCATGGCGCGCGGAGGTCTCAACCAAAAACTTCATCATTCATTCCTCGCTTTCTGACGTTATTATAAAGAAAATGAGGGTCTGATTCAAGACCTGCCCTCCAGCTCAAGCAGCGCCATTTTCCGATCCAGTCCTCCGCCATAGCCCGTCAGCGCGCCCGATGCACCGATGACCCGGTGGCAGGGCACGATGATGGACACGGGGTTGCGGTGGATCGCGCCGCCGGCTGCGCGGGCGGCCCCGGGCCTGCCAGCCTCCAGGGCGATCCGGCCGTAGGTGGCGGTCTTCCCGTAGGGGATCACCATCAGCCGCGCCCAGACCGCCTGCTGGAAGGGGGTGCCCGAAAGCTTCAGCGGGACATCAAACCGAGTCAGCTCCTTTTTGAAATAGGCGTTGATCTGCCTTTCCGTTTCGAGAAGCAGCGGCGTGCGGTCAGAGCGGCCTGGGACGCTGCCCGTCCCGACGAAATCCAGACTAATCAGCCGGCCATCCTCCTCCGTCGCCGTCATCAGGCCCAGCGGTGTGTCAAAAAACCTCTCCGGCATGCCGTTTTCTCCCTTCACTTGCTTGTATTTTTACAGTAATCCGGAGAACAGCGGCGTGTCAAGGCGGCGTTTAGAAAGCTGATTTCAGGCGGCCTTTTCCCGCTGATCGATCAGGGAACGGAAATTTTTTGAAAACGCTAGACAAATCAGTTGGAATATGTTAGTGTTTTCCGCGGACCAAGCCCAGGGGATTATGGTGTTCCTCCAGCTATTGTTCATCAGGCAACTGATGCGTCGGCCATGGAAACACATCTCGCATCGGTTTGGACAATCAAGAAGGAGGGACATGTTATCATGTACACCGACAAAACCCTGACCTGCCGCGAGTGCGGCGCCGAATTCCCCTTCACCTCTTCCGAGCAGGCTTTCTACGCCGAAAAGGGCTTCCAGAATGAGCCCGGCCGCTGCCCCAACTGCCGTGCCAACCGCCGGACCCAGGGCCGCGGCGAGCGCCAGATGTTCTCCGTGATCTGCGATGACTGCGGCGCTACCACCCAGGTGCCCTTCCAGCCCCGCGGTGACCGTCCGGTCTACTGCCATGACTGCTACGGCAAGCACAACCAGGCCCGTTACTGAGAAAGGCTTATCGCCGACAAGGCGGTCTTCCTGATCAAAGCGCCTCCGGGCGCTTTTTTGTTGCTGAGCCGGAACGATCAGGACCGGTAAAGATTTTTCTGCAGGATATAGTTAAAAACAGCCGGATGGACGAACGGACGGATGTCCTGACCTGTTTTGATGGCCATGCGGACCTGACTGGAGGAGATGTCAGGGCCGGCCTCGGTCAGAAGGGTGCTGATGAGGCCGTAGCCTGCATGCAGCCGCCGCTGCTCCTCCCTGACGTCTTCCAAAAGGTTCCCGGGCCTGAGCACCACGATCATTCTGCACAGCTGCGCCACGCGCTGAGCGGTCTTCCACGTAGGAAACTGGTACAGAGTATCGGTGCCGATGATGTAATGCAGTTCGCTTTCCGGCCATTCCCGTTTGAGTTCCGTCAGGGTATCCACGGAATAAGTACGCCCCGCCCGATTCAGTTCCCTTTCGGAAACCGCAAAGGCGGGCTCGCCGCCGATCGCCAGGCGGATCATCTTCAGGCGGTCAGCGCCGGATGCGAAAGGCGTCTTGTGGGGCGGGTCGCCATCGGGCAGGAACAGCACCTGATCAAGCCCGTCTTCCTTCAGCGCCGCGCGGGCGATCTGCGTGTGCCCGACGTGAACAGGGTCAAAGGTGCCGCCCATGATGCCAAGGCGCATATCCGGTCCTCCGCTCCTTTTTGCGTTCAGTATACAGGAATCGGCCCCTCCGTGCCACTTCAACGATGAAGTCCGCATATTGAAAAGGGAAACGGCTTGACTTATAGTGAAAGGCGGACTTGACAGGCCGGCAGGGTGGAGTAACCGGCGGAAAGCGGGAAGATTTGTCAGGAAAATGGTTGGTTATGGCCTGTGCTCCCCAGTTTGGAGCGCCGGGGGATATCACGGAAAACAGCGAAGCGATCCTTCGCCGTGTCAGGGAGGCCCGTCAGGCAGGAGCCCGTCTGCTTCTCCTGCCGGAACTGAGCCTCTCCGGCGGGACCTGCGGGGAGATGTTCCGGCATGACACGCTGTTGAGCGCCTGCGAGGAAGCCTCCGGGAAGATCGCGGCCGCCTGCGGGGGGATGCTCTGCGTGTTCGGCCTTCCGGTCAGGTCAGGCAGGCAGGTGCTGAACGCCGCCGCGGTCGCGCTGAACGGAAGCATCATCGGCTTTACGGTCAAACAGAACCTGTCGCCATTGGAGCGTCTGTGTTTTTCCCCGGTGGTTCCGCCATCTGTCCGCTGGCAGGGAAGGGAAGTCCCCTGCGCGACGTCGCAGGCCGTTCCGGTTCCGGGCGCAGGCTGTGCCGAAGCGGTCGTCCGCTTTTATGATGACCTTCCTCTTTTAACGGATTCGGCGCTGCCGGCAGACCGCCCGGTCATTCTGCTGTGCCCGGCGCTGCACCCGTACCTTGCGGGGCGGCGGGACGAGGTGACGGCCGGGATCGCGGCGATGACGGTCAATGGCCATGCGGTCGCCTACGCCTCAGCCGGCGCCAACGAATCCACCACTGATCAGGTCTTTGCGGGTGTATCCGTGATCGCCCGGCAGGGCGAAGTGCTTGACGCCAGCCAGCCGTTTTCCGGTGTTCCCGCATCCGCGTCCTTCCCGGCTGAGGGGTTCCCCCTTTCCGGCAGTCGGTTGGCACAGCCGGAGGTCGCCGTCAGGGCAGGAGACCCGGTCATGCCCTATGCCCCGCCTGAAGGCAGGGAGCGCGCCGCCTGGTGTAGGGAGTGCGTGGAGATCGCGGCGAGAGGCCTTGCAACCCGCATGGCCCACATTCATGCCGGGGCCGCCGTACTGGGCGTGTCGGGCGGGCTGGACTCCGCGTTGGCGCTGATCATCATCAAACGCGCCTTTGACATCCTCAAACTGGACGACGCAGGCATCCACGCCTTCTCCCTCCCTGCGCTCGGCTCGTCGGAGAAAACGGGCTGCAACGCGCTTCGTCTGATCAAGTCACTGGGGCTCACCCCCCGCGTGATCGACCTGAAGGAGAGCGTGCTGAGACATTTCGAGGACATCGGCCATGACGCGCAGGACTTCAGCGTCGTTTATGAGAACGCGCAGGCGCGCGAGCGGACCCAGGTGCTGATGGACCTGGCCAACCGTTATGGCGGGCTCATGGTGGGCACCGGCGACCTGAGTGAGCTTGCGCTGGGGTTTGCCACCTTCGGCGGCGATCACCTTTGCATGTACGGCGTCAACGCAGGGCTGTACAAGAGCGCCATCCGGCTGATCATCAGGCAGGCTGTACTGGACGCAGGACCGGGTGAAATGAGAGACACGCTGACGGACATCCTGGAAACGCCCATCAGCCCGGAATTGCTGCCGGGCACGGACGGCGGGATCCGCCAGCAGACGGAAAACATCCTCGGCCCCTACCTGCTCAACGATTTTTTTCTTCACCACTTCCTTACCGCGCAGGCCTCCCCGCGGACCCTGCTGGAACTGACCGCGGATGCCTTTGGCGGCGAGTATGGGAAGGATGAGGTCGTCAGCCGCATGCGCGCCTTCTTTACGCGTTTTTTCAACAGCCAGTTCAAGCGCGGCTGCATGCCCGACGGGCCTCAGGTATTGGAGGTATCCCTGTCGCCCCGCGGATTTTTCCTGCTTCCCTCCGACGCGAGCGCGGATGCCTGGCTGAAGGAGATCGCCGGGCTTTGAGCCCCTGAAGAAAGGGTCACGTGATGGATAATCTGACCTTGCTGACGGACCTGTACCAGCTGACGATGCTGTATGGCTATTTTCGCAGCGGGATGGATGGCCGCAGGGCCGTCTTTACGATGTTTTTCCGCCAGACGCCGGGGCTCAACTACGCCGTGATGGCCGGAAACGAGCAGCTCAGGGACTATATCCTTTCCCTGCGCTTCACCAGGGAAGATCTGGGGTATCTCGGCAGCCTGAACCTGTTTGACGGTCATTTTCTGGACTATCTGAAGGATTTCCGCTTTACGGGGAACATCGACATCGTCCGGGAAGGCAGCTTCGTTTTTCCCGGCGAACCCCTCTTGCGCGTGGACGCGCCGCTCGCCCAGGCCCAGCTGGTCGAAACCGCGCTGCTGAACCTCATCGGCCACCAGACGCTGATCGCCACCAAGGCGAACCGGGTCGCAAGGGCTGCCCAGGGAGACCGGGTGATGGAGTTTGGCCTGAGGCGCGCGCAGGGGCCGGACGCCGGGGTTCTTGGCTCGCGCGCCGCGGCCGTCGGCGGCTGTACGTCCACCAGCAACGTGCTTGCAGGCAGGATGTTCGGCATCCCGGTGAGCGGCACCCATGCGCACAGCTGGGTCATGAGCTTCCCAAGCGAGTTGGAGGCCTTCCGCGCCTACGCCGCCTGTTTCCCGGACAGCTGCCTGCTTTTGGTAGATACCTATGACACGCTGACCTCGGGCCTCCCCAACGCGATCACCGTGTTCAGGGAACTGCGTGAACAGGGCCATGAACCCCTGGGCATCCGGCTGGACTCCGGCGACCTGGCCTACCTGAGCATCAAGGCGCGGAAGATGCTGGATGAGGCGGGGTTTGAGAATACCCTGATCTGCGCGAGCAACGACCTGGATGAGTACCTGATCCGTGACCTGAAGCTGCAGGGCGCGCGGATCAGCCTGTGGGGAGTGGGCACAAAGCTGATCACCAGCGCGGACCGTTCCGCCTTCGGCGGCGTGTATAAGATGTGCGCGCTGGAGGAGGACGGGGTGCTGATGCCAAAGATCAAGGTATCCGACAACCCGGACAAGGTCACCCTGCCCGGGCGCCAGGAACTCTACCGGTTATATACCTCCAACGGGATGGCGGCGGCGGACCTCATCGCGCTGGATGACGAAGAGGAGAGCCTGACCAAACCACTGACGATCTTTGATCCGAAAGATACCTGGAAGAGGATGACGCTCACGGAGTATTCCGTCAGAAAGATGCTGGAGCCGCTGATCGCAGGCGGCCGTCCGGCCAATGAGCTTCCGTCGCTGAAGGAGATCCAGGCTTTCAGGCAGCAGGAGGAGAAGACCATCTGGGAGCAGCACCTGCGGCTTGTCAACCCAAGCGCTTTCAAGGTTGACCTGTCCGACAGGCTCTGGCAGCTGCGCAGCAGGCTGCTGCATGGCAGGGGACGGGACGTCTGACGGACATGCGGCGCAGACAGGCATTTGTTCAGTAAATCGCATAAAAACAATCCATCCGCCCCATTCACAGCGGATGGATTTTTGCTTCAGGAAGCAGTTTATGATGCGGTAGCGGCTTGCGCTTCAGGCTGACGCGCCGCACCGCGAGGCTGATCGAACCATCCCCGCTCTAAAAATCAGGCGGGACGGACTGCTTGAGGTGTTCGTTCATGTTGTTGGTCTGGGATCTTTTCACGTTCAGGTCATCATCAGGGGCTGTCGGGGTCGCGGAGGACAGCGGGTCGTTGCCAGTGTTTACCGTCTGGCCGCCGTTCTCCCCGGGGCGCCTGATGTCCAGGTCATACTCCGAATCCGTGACGCCAGGTTTGCCGATGTGCTCATCCTCGCCGTAAGTTTCATCAGCCGCTTTCTTCTCGGCCTCGGCTTCGGCCTTGTCCATCTCAGCGACCATGGCATGGACGGCAGCCCGCTCATCCTCGCTGAGGCCGTGGACCTGACGCGCAATCAAGGCCAGGTGCGCTTTCCTGCCGCTCTGCGCGTCCTGCTTCCCGATGTCCTTTACCGCGTCAACGGCCGTCTTCACCGCCCTGCCGCCGGCCTGAACGGCAGTCTCTACGGCTTTCTCCCCTTTTTGGGCAAGTTCCTGCGCCAGTTCGCTCTCGGCAAAGCCGATGATCGCGTCCCTGGATTTTTCAACGCTGCTGATGATCCCGCCGATGCCGGCCATCACGATCCGTTTCAGTTTCTCATCAAGGTTTTCCATTTCAATCACCTCCGGACAAAGTGAATATACCCGCCGCAGATCGTGTGAAAGATCCTGGACGGCCGCAGCAAGCCAGGCAGGGGGTATATTATGAACATTCCTGGTCAGTCAAAAGAAGCAAGGAGGTCATCATGATCGTCAATCTGTTGATTTGGGTGGTGTTCGGCGCTCTGGCCGGCTGGATCGCCGGCAGGCTCATGGGCAGCAGCGCAGGATTCATTGCCAACGTCATCCTGGGCATCATCGGCAGCGTGGTCGGCGGCTTCGCTGCGGGGCTGCTGGGCATCCGTTACAATGAGGGGTTCAGCCTTGCCTCCCTGATCGTCGCGGTAGCCGGAGCGTGTATCGTCATTTTCCTTGTCCGAAAAGTCAGGAAATAGCTGACACCGTGACAAAAAGCGGGCGCTTCAAAAGTGCCTGCTTCTTAATCGTTTCGCAGCAGGATATCATAGATCATCAGGCTGGCCGCGACGGCGGCGTTGAGCGATTCGGCGCCGCCCGGGATGGGCAGTTTCAGGCGGTGATCCGCTCGCTTCAGCAGCCCCTCCTCCAGCCCCGACCCCTCGTTGCCCACCATCAGGCAGACCCTGTCCCCGAACGGCGGATGGTTGTAATACGGCGCGCCGTTCAGGTCCCCTGCAACAAGGGTATGGCCGGGCAGCCGCCCAAGCGCTTCATCAAGACTTTTGCACGGATAGACAGGCACCCGGAACACCGCGCCCATGGACGCCCTGAGCGCTTTTGGGGAAAAGGGGTCGGCGCAGCCCGGGTCGATCAGCAGCCCGGCAAAGGCCGCGGCGTCCATGGTCCGCAGGATGGCCCCCACGTTTCCCGGATCCTGCACCCGGTTGAGCGCGACCAGGCGGGGTCCGGCATGTTCAGGGATCTTGGGTTCAGGCATCCTGCAGACTGCCAGGATCCCCTGCGGCGTCCTGCTGTCGGAGAGGAAGGCGATGACCTGTCGGCTGACGGGGATCACCGACAGCCCCTCATGAGGCAGGTCCCGGTATTGATCCAGGTTCTCCTTTGAGATCAGGATGCACTCCGAAGCGCCGGCCCGGACAGCCTCCCTGGCCAGGTGCTCCCCCTCCGCCAGAAACAGTCCGTGGGCGCGCCGCCCATCCGGGGTCAGCAGCTGGCGCCATGCCTTGACGCGCGGGTTAGCAGTGCTGGTGATCTCGCTCACTGCCTCATCATCCCATCCAAACCGTCTTCCTCCATGCCGCAGAAGCGCAGCCAGGGCAGCGCCCAGGCATCGACAGCGGCTTGCAGCGCCTCCTCCTGCCCGTTGTCAAGGACACCGGAGGCGAGGCAGACGAATCTGACCATGCTTTGACGGATCAACAGGGGCAGTTGGAAACCCTTCACGGACATCCCGTCCGTCAAGGCGTCCATTTGAAGCCTTGTCTGTGAAGCGATCTGCCGGGAAGCCGCTTCAAGGCGTTGATGCAGCCGGAGGGCATCGACGGCAGCGCGCCGACTATCGGCAGGGGCTGGCCAGCCGCTTCCGCTCTGCAGATGAAACACCGGCCAGGGCCGCGTCATGTACTCCTGCGCCTGAGGGACCCGCTCTCCCTGCGAGCACAGCAGCTGCGCTGGCGGGACTTGCTCTGCCTGTCTTCCTGTTTCAGCATCAAAAAACAGCGCTGACAGGAGATCCCCGGCCAGCCTCGCGTCCGCCAGGCAGTCCCCGCTCAGCTGAAGCTTCGGCGAGAGAAGACAAAGCAGGAGCAGATGCGCAGCCCGGTTCAGAGCAAGGTCAAAGCCGGCTTCGGTCAATGCCTGATGAACCAGGGACACAGCCGATGCAAAATCCTGCGTTGTCGGCTCCTGTCCCCGCGTTTCCTTATCAGGTTCCGCTGCCGGCTCAACTTCATCCGCTGCTGCAGGGCGAGCCTTCGGCTGATCCTCCGTCTGCCCGGGCCAATAAAACATCCGGCTGCTTCCGTCGGGCATCTCCACGAGGAAGAGGCGGTCGCAATCCGGGGGAAGCGAGCGCGCAGGGGGGCAGCCCAGCGTCTCTGACGCGCTGAACGGCCCGTTGATCCTTCCCCCCGAACGCACAAAATACTGCTGCGTCAGAGGGGCGGCGCGGCGGTCCTCCGGGACGACCTCGTACACCAGATCCGCCGGCAAGGGCTTGACCGCGTCTGAATAGATGATGTAGCGGTTGTTCTCGCCCCTGCTGGGCGCAAAGTTTTTGTTCGGACGGATCTTGCCCATCGACCCTGACGTATCGAGTAGATCCATCAGGCAAAGCCGTCCGATGCCGCGCATGCGTTCCTTGAAAGTGTGCTGTTCCTGCTTATCAGGAGCGATGCGGAGATACCCCTCCTGTTCCAGCTCCTCGATCTCCTCCTGTGTGACCGCTCCCTGCGCGCTCAGCAGCGGCCGCACCCGAAACAGCACGTGGCGTTCATCGTCCTCCTCCAGGAAAGACAGAATCATCCGGCCGGTAAAATCCATATCAATCCCCCGTTCCACCGAGATTTTTGCCAACTCTTGCCCCATTCTACTGTGTGCCCCCGCGCTTCGTCAATCAAAGCCCGATTGTTGACCGTGCCTGACCGCGGGTGATAAGATGCACAAGGAATTTTCATCATCAGGGCGTATCGGGGGGGGGGCGAATGGTCAGAAGGTTTTTGTTTTTCACAGCAATGTGCATGTTGGCACTGCTTCTGACAAGTGCCATCGCGCCCGCAGTCCGGGCAGAAATCGAGGATACGGACGCGATTGTCGACCGAATCTTCAGGAACGGCAAGGCAACAGGCGCTTCAATGGTCATCATGAAGGACGGCAAGTTCGTTTACGCGAGGGATTACGGTATGCGCAATGTCCGCGAGAAACTGCCGGTGGATGAAAGCACCTATTTTCGGATCGCCAGCGTGACAAAGATGGTCTCCTCGATCGTCCTTCTGCAGCTGGTGGAAGAAGGCCTGCTGGACTTGGACCGGGACATCAGCGAATATTACAACTATCCGATTGTAAATCCATACTTTCCAAAGGTCCCGCTCACGCTCCGCCAACTGATGAGCCATACGTCCTCCCTGAGCGAAAGCGGCGGTTTTTCGAAACTGTCAAGCACCGTGTCACAAATGCTCAACCGCGATTCCGGGCGGAAGAACAACTTTCATAAGGTCAAGCCAGGCAGCGTCTTTGAATACTCCAATTTCGGCGCAGGCTTGACGGGCAGCATCGCCGAAGCAGTAAGTGGAATGAGCTTCAACCGCCTGATCACACAACGCCTGTTTCTGAAGCTTGACATCGACGCCTCCTTTGACGCATCCGCTCTCGCCGTGCCTGATGAGATCGCCAGCATCTACTCAAACGGAAAACTCAGCCGATCCTCGCAGAAGTATCTGAATGAAACCTATGAGGAAACGGCGTCGCCGGACACCCATTATCGGACCACCGTTGGCGGATTGTTCATCCGTTCCCGGGACCTTGCCAGGCTTGCCGCGGCGCTGTGCGGAAACGGAACCGTCGACGGGATGAGGTTGCTTGACAGAAAAACCCTTGAGATAATGCGCGCACCTCAGTATACCCTTGGCAGAAGTGTGTCCGGCGAAAGTCCTTACGGCCTGTTCCTGGAGCGCAACACTCAGGCGCTGCCAGGCCATGTCATATATGGTCACCAGGGGATGAACAACGGCGCGTCAACGAACGTGTATTTTGAGCCGGAGACCGGATTTGTATTCGTGATGACGACCAACGGCTGTTCCATGACCCGTGACCACGGCGTAGTCGTCCTGGCGCAAAATCTCCTGCGTGCGACCTATCCCCTGTTTTCAGGAGACTGAATCAGCAAAATCAACAGAACCGGACGGAGGAAAAACCATGGGCGGAAAAGGCTTCAGGAATAAGCCGGAACAGCGCCGGGAGGAAGGTTCCCTGGTATATTTCGACCGGGGGATCATCCAGGGCGCTGACGGCGGGCGCTATGCCAGGTACGCGATCCAGACCCATTTCGTCATGCCCAACGAGAGCGCGGCGGAACTGGTGGAGCATTACGTCCGGCCGCTGTACAGGCCCGGGGACGCGCTGTCCTTTGGCGCGAAGGTCATGGGCATGTGCGCGGGCAGCGTGAGGACGCGCGGGCAGGTCAAGCCTGGTTTCTGGGCAAAACGCCTGTGGCGCTTTGCCGGAAGGAACAGCACAGGCATCGGCATGCATGAGCCCTATAAGCTCCAGCTGGTCATCGACATGGTCGGCCTGCCCCGCATGCTGCTGGCCGCCTTCCTCTCCGCCCTGACCCGGCCGTTTGGTTTAAAGGGTGTTTTCTACAAGGTCTGCGGAAAGGGGGTCGGCGGGATCGACGGTTTCTATCCTGATTCCGATTACGAGGTCTACCATGAGATGGCGGTCATCAACCCGCCCGAGCCGGGCAAATTGTGCGACGATCTGGCGGCAAAAACAGGCATCCCTGTGGTGCTGATGGACGCCAACGATTTCCAGCGCGACCAGCTGGGCAAGAGCAAGGGCTTCCCCCTCACGGACGCGCAGATCCAGGACGCCCTGCGCGACAATCCTTCCGGCCAGGGCAATGAGCAGACGCCTCTCATCCTCATCAGGCCGCTGAAGAAAGAAGGCTGATCCCCATGGCCGTCAGCCTAATCCAAATAAACGGCGTTTCCGTCGCGGAAGTGACGGGAGGGGAGGGCAGCATCAACAGCATGCAGGCCATCCTTGATCTGATCGGCGACATCGCATTTAACCTCAGGTGTGACCGTGTTCTGGTGGACCGCTCGCTGATCGACGAATCCTTCTTTGACCTGAAGTCCGGCTTCGCCGGGGAACTGACACAGAAATTCTCCACATACCGCATGAAACTGGCGGTGACCGGCGATTTTTCCATGTTCGAGAACCTGGCGCTGAAGGCCTTCCTTTATGAAAGCAACCTTGGAAAAACTGTGCGCTTTTTGTCCAGCCGCGCAAAGGCGCTCGAGTGGCTCAGCCAGGCATAAGTATAAAACGGCATCAAAAAAGCGCTGTCCGGAGCTTTAAGGCATTTACCAAACTGTATTATGGGAGTTTAGGAGGGCACAGCCCTCTGATTGAAAACGTATCGCCCGGCTTTGCCGGGCAGACTGGGAGAATTGCGAAGCGATTCATCCCTTGCATTTTCATTGACCGGGAACGCAGCGACCGAGCGAAAATGCCCGTCCTGCCAAAACGGCAAAATGTCCTCAGACACTTTGCCGACATTAAAACTCAGCGTGTCCCGCCGTCCTGGGGAAGGACAGGACATCCCGGATGTTGCTGATGCCCGTCAGGTACATCACAAAACGCTCAAACCCGAGGCCGAATCCGGCATGGCTGACCGTGCCGAAGCGGCGCAGGTCCAGGTACCAGCCGTATTCCTCTTCCTTCAGCCCAAGCTCGCGGATCCTGCCCAGCAGTTTCTCATACCGCTCTTCGCGCTGGCTGCCGCCCAGCATCTCGCCCACGCCGGGAACCAGCAGGTCCACAGCGGCGACCGTCCTGCTGTCCGGGTTGGCGCGCATATAGAACGCCTTGATCTCCCTGGGGTAGTCGGTGACGAAGACCGGACGCCTGAAGTGCATCTCCGCCAGGTAGCGCTCATGCTCGGTCTGCAGGTCCATGCCCCACCTTGCGGGATATTCAAACTTCTCCCCGGATGACATCAGCTTTTCGACCGCATCGGTATAGCTGATGCGGGCGAAGTCGCTGTTTCGGACGTGATCAAGGCGTTGGATCAGCCCCTTGTCCACAAACTCATTCAGGAACGCCAGTTCATCCGGCGCTTTTTGCATGACCGCGTCGATCACGCTGCGCACCATGTCCTCCGCCAGGTCCATGTCATCATTCAGGTCGGCAAAGGCGATCTCCGGCTCGATCATCCAGAACTCCGCCGCGTGGCGGGGGGTATTGCTGTTCTCAGCCCTGAAGGTCGGGCCAAAGGTGTACACCTTGCCAAAGGCCAGGGCGTAGGCCTCCGCCTGCAGCTGCCCGGATACCGTCAGGGAAGCCTGCTTCCCGAAAAAGTCCTCAGAGAAATCGACCCCGCCCTGCCCGTCCCGCGGCGGTTTTTCCAGGTCAAGCGTGGTCACGCGGAACATTTCCCCCGCGCCTTCCGCGTCGCTGGTGGTGATGATGGGCGTGTGCACGTAGGTGAAGCCATTCCGGGCGAAATAGTCGTGGATGGCCTGCGCCGCGATCGAGCGGATCCGAAACACCGCGGAGAAAGTGTTCGTGCGGGGGCGCAGGTGGGTGATGGTGCGCAGGTATTCATAGCTGTGCCGCTTCTTCTGCAGGGGATAATCCGCATCGCACTGGCCCAGAAGGACGACCTCTTTGGCCTTGAGCTCAAAGGGCTGCTTCATCCCGGGAGTGCGCGCCAGGCTGCCGCTGATCCGGATGGCGGACGAAAGCGAGATCTTTGTGACCCATTCAAAGCCGGGCATGTCCGCCTCGCAGACGATCTGCAGGTTGCGGAAACAGGAGCCGTCGTTGAGCTCGATAAAGGCAAAGGCCTTGCTGTCGCGGACTGTCCTGACCCATCCGGAAACGGTCACGGCCTCACCGTCCTGCGGTGTGCGCCGATATAGTTCAACGATGCTGATGCTGCTCAAAGAACGTTCTCCTCTACCATCATTTTTCCAAGAAGCGCCGCGCCGATCATGCCGGCGCTGTTGCCAAGGACCGCCAGTTCCAGCCTGCTGTAGGGCATGGTCCTGAACATCAGGTAACGGGGCAGCTTTTCCCGGACCGCGTCCAGAAGGAAACTGCCCGCGTTGCTGATGCCCCCGCCAAGCACGATGACCTCGGGATCCAGGAAGGAAACGACGTTGTTGCAGGCCAGGGCCAGGTACTTCGTATAGCGGTCGAACACCTTCATCGCGGCGGGGTCGCCTTCCTTCGCGCAGTCGATCACCACACGGCCGTCGATGTTCTCAGGCCTGCCGTCTGCTCGGATCAAGACCAGGCTGTCCGGGTGCAGGCTGACGGCCTCCCGGGCCATGCGGATGAGCGCCGTGGCAGAGCAGTAGCGCTCCAGGCACCCGTCCTTGCCGCAGGTGCAGGGGATCCCGTCCACCTCCAGCGTCAGGTGCCCCAGCTCGCTGGCGACGCCGTGCGCCCCCGTCCAGGGTTTCCCGTTGATGATGATGCCGCCGCCCACCCCGGTCCCCAGCGTGAGGAACACGCTGGATGATGCTCCCTGGCTGACCCCGGCGATGGATTCCGCCAGCCCCGCCACCGTGGCGTCATTGTCGATGAAGACCGGTTTATCGATGTGCCTGCGCAGCTCTTCCCTCAGGGGGACGTTGTGCCAGCCGAGGTTGGTGCAGAAGATCACCGTGCCATTGACGTTCTCCGCGATCCCCGGGATGCCCACGCCGATCGCGCCGACGTCATCCAGCCTAATGCCCGCCTTTTCCAGCGCTTTGAGGGAGCAGGCTGCCATATCCCGCACCACTTCCTGATAGGGGCGCTGCGCATCTGTCGGCGCGGAAGCCTGCGCGATGATCTTCTCCCTGCCGTCTGTGATGCCCGCGGCGATCTTCGTTCCGCCAAGGTCAATGCCGATATATACCATGCTCATCTCCTGACTGCTCAGTGCCCTGTCATGTCGCTCAGGCGCCTGTCAAGCTCCCGCGCCGCCGAGTACCCAAGCCGCCTCAAACTGAGGTTGCGGGCGGCCACCTCGATGATGATGGCAAGGTTCCGCCCGGGTTTGACCGGCAGGACAAGGCTGGGCACGTTCACGTCCATGATGCTGATATATTTTTCCTCCAGCCCGAGACGGTCATACTCCTTTTTCTCATTCCATTGCTCCAGGTGGATCTCCAGGTCAACGGACTTGCTCATCAGCACGGCGCCGATGCCGTACATCTGGCGGATGTCGATGATGCCGATGCCGCGGATCTCCATGAAGTGGCGTACCGTCTCCGGCGCCTCTCCGACCAGGCGGTTTTCATTGACGCGGCAGATGTCCACCACGTCATCGGCGACCAGCTGATGTCCGCGCTTGACCAGCTCCAGCGCGGCCTCGCTCTTCCCGACACCCGACTCCCCCGTGATCAGCACCCCGATGCCGTACACGTCGACCAGCACGGCGTGCATCATGGTGTGCGGGGCCAGCACTCGGTTCAGGTGCATGATGGCCGATACGATGAACCCGGTGGTGGACATGTCCGATCCCAGGATGGGGAGGTCCTTTTCCTCGGCGATCCTCAGCATCTCCTCCGGCGGAACGTGCCCGCGGCAGAGGATGACACAGGGGATGTCATAGGAAAAAAACTTCCAAAGCTTGCTCTTCCGGTTTTTCGGGCTCAGGTCCATCAGATAGCCCATCTCGACGTTGCCGAACACCTGGGGGCGTTCAAAGGCAAAGTGATCGTAATAACCCACCAGCTCAAGCCCGGGCCTGTTGAGCTCCGCTGAATGGATATTCAGTTCCTTCCGGTTTGAAGGCGAAAGGATGCGCAGGTTGAGTGATCGGGTGAAGTCGCTCAGATCGACCAAGGGACACCGCCTTTCAGCCAGCCGGCCTCGCAGGGATTCCGGTTCAGTATAGCCCATTCATCAGGCCGATTCAAGCAAAGCCGGCGAAAAGCCATGCCGCGCCTGTCTGTTTCAAATAGTCACGGAATTGTTGCATTATTGATAATAAATAGTTACAATGGCATTCACAAAGGCGGTGAATCACTTGAACGAATTCTTGTCCACCCTCTCCAGCAGGCTGATCGACCTGCTGATCTACGGCGCCGTGGCCACCTGCTTTCTCACCGGTCTGATCAAGTGCGTTCTCCCGCTCAGGCGCGCGGCCCGATGTTTCCGCAAGGGCATCCACAGCCTGGCTGTGTTCAAGCCCAAGGACACGGGGCGCCCCGACTGGCAGGACAGCCTTTTCCTGGGCAAACCCATGCAGAAGCAGTGGAGCCGTTTCCTCCTGAACGCGGAGCAGCTGGACCAGAGGGGCCTTGGCTGCGACGTGGAGGACTATATCAATGATGAAAACGTTCTGTCCGGCTTCGCCCGCTTCCAGCTGGCCGAGGTCATCCCGGGCTTTCTGACCTCCCTCGGCATCCTGGGGACCTTCATCGGCCTGATGCGGGGACTTGGCACGCTGGACCTGAGCAGCGCCGAGAAGACAGTCGTCTCCGTCCACACGATGATTTCCGGGATGACCTTCGCGTACGGCACCTCCATCGCCGGCCTGGTCGCCTCCCTGACTTTCAACATCCTTTTCCGCGCGGCGCAGGGGGCTGCCACCGGCGCGATGGACGATTTCAATGAGGCTTTCTCAGAGGCCGTGATGCAGCGGCCGCTGGATGAACCGGTACGGCAGACCTGCTACATGGAAGACCAGGCAGCCTTCCTGTCCGGCGCTTTCACCGACATCAGCGGCAAGCTTGAAAGCGGAATCGGCGAGGCCGTCGAACGCTCCTTCGCCCCCATTTCCCAGAGCGTCCAGAGCTTCATCCTCCATGAGACCCAGGCCCAGGTGGAGGGCCTTAACCACGTCGTCAGCCAGTTCGTGGCGGGGATGAACAACTCCCTGGGCGGCCAGTTCGTTCAGCTGGGCAAGCTGCTCTCCCAGATCAACCAGTCCCAGACCGTGAACCTGGAATCCGTCAGCAGGACGATGTCCGCCGCCGACGCGATCATGGACAGCATCCAACGCACCGGTCAGGTCACCCAGACGGTGATCGACCGATTTGAAGGCTATATCAGCGAGCTGAGCCGCGCGCAGGAAAGCGGCGCGCAGCTGTCAGAGCAGACCGCCGGGATCCTGTCCGGCATGCACCAGGACGTCGTCCTGCAGAACCAGCGGTATCAGGCCCTGCAGGATGCCCAGTCCGACCTGATGCGGCAGATGGAGCAGTACGCAGCCTGGTCAGGACGCGTTCTCGAGGCGGTGGAAAAGCAATCCGAC
Organism: Bacillota bacterium; assembly: GCA_963169565.1. Taxonomy (GTDB): domain Bacteria; phylum Bacillota; class Clostridia; order Christensenellales; family Aristaeellaceae; genus UBA6115. Next base: position 103,230 of record CAUJDI010000045.1, read on the forward strand.
GCGGCGGGCGACCGCGCGCACGAGGTCGCCAATGAGATGAACCGTTCCGGCAAGCTCCTTCAGGAAAGCTACGCCGGTTTTGTGGAGAACATCTCCTCCGGCCTTGCCCGCACGATGGGGCTGTTTGAGGAGAACATGCGGGACATGACCGTCCGCCTCATCAAGGACATGAAGGCCGCCGCGGAGAAGGCCGGAGAATCAGCGCCATTGGATATGAAGGGTTTCACCCGGGTCCAGCAGGCCCTCAATGACATGACCCAGGCGCTGACCCGCGCGACGCGCGCCGCCGAGCAGATGGCGGAGGGCGCATAAGATGCGCATGATCCGCGCTGGAAGCAGGCAGATCAAGCGGGCTGACGTAGGCAGCTACTGGATCTCCTTTTCGGACATGCTTTCCAGTCTGCTGCTGGTGTTCATCCTCGCCTTGATGGTGAGCATCTATCAGTATTATACGGTGCTGCACATCAAGACCCAGGAACTGGAAGCCCAGCAGGCGGAACTGGACAGGACGCAGATCGTCCTGGCGCAGAAGGAGGAGGACCTCCGTACAGCCCAGGCGGAGCTGATGGGAAAAGAAGAAGAGGTCGCTTCCATCCAGATCCAGCTGCAGCAGCAGGAGGACGAGCTTTTCGCCGCCCAGACGGCACTGAAAACGCAGCAGGATGAGCAGGCCCTGCTGCAGCTGCAGTTAGTTGCGCAGGAAACCTCGCTCAACGAGATGCAGCTCGCGATGGACCGGCAGCAGCAGCAGATCGACGAGCTGCTGGGTGTGCGCACCAAGATCATCCAGGACCTGAGTCTGGCCTTTGCCCAGAGCAATCTTGGGGTCAAGGTAAATGAGGATACGGGGGACATCATGCTGGACAGCACCCTGCTGTTCCAGACCGGTGAGGACGTCCTGCTCCCTGCAGGCCAGGCCCAGCTGGCGCAGCTGATCCCGGTATACCTGAGCGTCCTGCTCAGGCCTGAGTATGAGGCCTACGTAGCGGAAATCGTGATCGAAGGGCATACCGACTCGCGGGGCAGCTACCTGAGCAACCTTCAGCTGTCCCAGGCCCGCGCGCTGGGCGTGGCCACCTACTGCCTGGAGATGCCGGGGCTCCTTCCCCAACAGCAAAGCAGGCTCCAGAGCATCCTCACCGCCAAGGGCAGGAGCTATTCAGACCGGATCTTCTACCCTGACGGTACGGAGAACATGGACGCATCACGCAGGGTCGAGATCCAGTTCAGGCTGAAGGACTCCGAAATGATCCAGAAGATGAATGACATCCTGCTTCGGGGCAACTGATGAAAAAGATCGCGCTCGCGCTCGCGTTCATCGCGCTGATCGTCGGCGGCCTCACCCTGTGGGGCTATCTGAACGCCCGTCTTGAGATCAGCGTTGAAAGCGTGCAGCCGTTACCTGCGGAAACCTTTCAGGCCGAATTTGAACGGCTGACCGCGCTGATCCAGGGGAACGCGGCCCGCGGGCTGGTGTATGACCCAGTCCTCAGTGGAAGCGCCGGGGACTACGTGATCCTGCAGTATACGCTTCTGGTCCGCAACCGCGGGTTGGTCCAGGCGGACATGCTGGAAGCCCAGATCGTTCCGGTCAAGGGCGACGTGTTCTGCTACTCCCAGCAGGAAGCCATGGGCCAGGACGTCAACCTGTCCTTTGAGGTCGCGCCGGGACAGACCACGCGCTACCGCGTCTACCTGCTGACACGGAAAGACCTGCACGCGGTGCGGGATCTGCAGGTCAGCTATTACATCTGGGGGAACCCCTTCATCATCACGGTGAAGTACGGATGATTGTAGGAAAACACTGAGACAAGGGGCAGGGGATCCCAAACACAGGCCGGACTCCTGGTCCATGCGCTGTGATCCCTGCACCATAAATATTTATGCTAAATGAATCCATCCCCTCACTCGAACCGATGACGGCACCTGACAGCAAATCATCTATTCTGCAAACTTCCGGCTTACCGTCTGAGCTGATGCCAGAAATTCCCATATAGCGATAGAAACAATATCTTGATGCAGCACCGCCTGTATGCCAATGAGACGGATAAGCATTCATCAGTCAAAGCGCAAGTTCATGGGGATCAATTTCATATATGAGAAAGCGCCAGACGCTATGGCGCTGCTGCATTTCGGGAGACCGCCGGAAGAAAGCAGCCTGGGCAGGGCACTGCTTGAGGCAATCAGGCAGGCTTTGAAAGGCGCAGGCCGGATGATACGCGGGGCAGCTTCGTGGCCGCGGCGACCATCCATGCACCTGATTCCATCAGCAATGAAAAGGTTGAGCATGACCTCGGGATTCGTCAGGTCAGGAAGGCAATGAGCGGCGCATTGGCTTAAAGCCCGCATCGGCGCGGACGCCGGTTGGGGTGAGGTAACATCGGTTTATGGAACGGGCAAGAACGTTCATGACGAAGCTGTCGGGCTGAAGCATGTCCCCACGGAGGACAGGTGGTATATATTGATGCGTGATGTACTGGGACGGACAAGCGGGAAGAAGTGAGCGGCGACCCGAACCCTTCACGAATCGACCTGCGCATCAGCCGGCGTCCCGGCCATGCGTACAGGCAGTATGCCATCAATTGGCGGGCTTGGGAAAAGACGATAACGCTTCAGAAGTCAGCCGCGCGCGGCGGGACGGAGTTCCCATTCCGTTTCTTCAAAGTCATATACAGGTTTCGCAAAACGCTGTACAGGGGCATCGTCAAACCCTTTGACCGCCTTCAGGTATTGTTTGCCGGTCGAGCCTGTATGCCCGAGCACGTTCCGGGCACAGTTTGAAGCATTTGACGGGATCAGTCTGCCAAACGGAGGGAAAGGCTTGGATAAAGAAAGAAACCCTCAGGATCTGCCCGGTCATTGCAGCTACAGCACGGACTGCGGGAGTTTTCGGACTTACAGGATACGATGCGTTGATTCCTTTTTCCAATATACCTTGCTGATCAGCGGCTCCTTAGAAAATTTGGTTGGATAGTTGACACAGAAAGACATCCGTGTTATTAATGAAATATTAATAAGTAAACGGAGAGGCACAGGGCATATGATTCACCCTGGAACACCAGAAAACCTCGGCGCTCACAACAGGAGAGTCATCCTTGACTGTGTCCGCAAGCACGGGCCGCTTTCACGCGCGGATCTTTCCAGGATGCTGAACATGAGTTTCCCTTCTGTATCCTCCAATATCAGGAAGCTGCTGGAGAGCCAGTACCTGAAGGAGGCCGGCAGCGGGAACAACAGCATCGGCAGGAAGTCAACCCTGGTGGAGTTCAACGCCACGTGGGGCTACATCATCGGCGCGGACATCGGGCGGTCCCAGATCCGCGTCATGCTCTGCGACCTTGAGGGGAAAGAGATCGTCTACCATAAACGGGATTACCGCGCGCTTAACGGGGAGAACGTCGCGGAGGAATGCCTGATCGGTTTGATCGAAGATACGGTCCAGAGCGGCGGCATCCAGGCCACGCAGGTCAAATACGTCAGCCTCGGCTTTCCCGGGATCCTGGACCCTAAAACCGGCAAGCTCATCCTTGTGCCCTTCATGACACCTATTGACATTCATGGGATCACCCGGCGCATCCAGGCGTTCTGCCATGCCCCGGTCTTTGTGGAGAACAGCGTGAACCTGGGCGCGATCGGTGAGAAGTGGCAAGGCGCGGCGAAGGGATACAAGGACATCCTCTACCTCAGCCATGGCGTGGGCATCGGCTCCGCGCTGATCCTGAACGGAGAACTGTACAGGGGGGTCAACAACGCGGCGGGAGAAGTGGGGTACATGGTGCCTGACCCGGCCGGATTGCGGGACAGGTTTGACGAACAGGGCGTGCTGGAGACCCTGGTATCCGGAAGCGCCATCCAGGAAAGCATGGCACGCAGCGGGCTTGGGAAGGATTTTCAGGGTCTGCTGGAAGAAAGCCGGAACAACCACCCCGTCGCACAGGAGCTGATACGGAGAATTTACGATATCATCGGCATCATGTTGATCAACTCGATATCCGTCCTGAACGTGGAACTTGTCGTGTTCGGCGGGCGCCTGGGCGATTTCCTCGGCCCGACGCTGATCCCGGGCTGGCGCGATATCCTGTCAAGGCACGTTCCCTTCGTGCCGGAGCTCCTCACCTCACCTCTTCGCGAAAAGGCCAGTGTGCTGGGCGGTATCGCCATCGGGATGCGGGCGGTCAGCGACGCGCTGGTGGAGGAGTTGCTGTGACACGCGGGACTGGGATGATTCCGCGCCGGTCGTGCAGGGAACTCCGGCAACAATCCTCCGGCAGACCCAATGAATGGGAGTAACGTGGTATGGATCTGAAAAAGCTCTACACCTGGTGCGCGGTTCCGGCAGGGGAGCTGGAAACCCACCCCGGTCTCCGGGTCCCTTTCCGCCTGGTCAAGGATTCGCAGGCGATGGGTCAGCTCATGGCAGAGGAGCTGGCGGAGGGGATCCTGCAGGCCAACCGGGAGGGCCGGAAGTTCCGCGCCGTCATCCCCTGCGGCCCCGGCTGCTGGTACAAGCCCTTTGAGGTTCTCGTCAACAGCCGAGGCATCTCTCTGCGCAACCTGGTGGTGTTCCACATGGACGAGTGCCTGGATTGGGAGGGCAAGACGCTGCACCCGGATGACCCGTACAACTTCCGCTCCACCATGGAAAGGTGTTTTTACGGCGGGATCAGGAAAGACCTTGCGGTACCGGAGGATCAGCGCTTCTTCCTGACGCCGGAAACGATGGAAACGGTCAGGAAGGAGATCTGGCGGGAAGAGCTGGACCTGACCTACGGCGGTTGGGGGCAGGACGGACACATCGCCTACAATCAGGCCCGCCGCGCGCCATACAGCCGTCTGTCGCTGGAGCAGCTGAGACGCTCATCCATCCGGATCCAGGACAACAATCAGGACACAGTCCTCGCGCTGGCGCAGCGCCAGTACGGCACCGCCTACCAGTTTGTGCCCCCCATGTCGGTGACGCTGGGGATCGCGGAATGCCTTCGGGCCCGTAAAGTGCGCCTGTTCAGCGATACCGGCGCCTGGAAGCAGACAGCGCTGCGTGTCGCGCTGTTTTCGGATCTTGACCCGGAATATCCGATCACCTTGCTGCAGGAACATCCGGACGCCCTGCTGACAGCCACGCTGGCAACCGCTGAGCACCCCATTTCCCTCAACCCGCATTGGACGTTCCGTGGGGTCAACGATGGCCGCACTTAAGTTCACGCAAGTCATCGGGACGGGCGGCATCGGCGGCGGGATCCTGTTCGAGTTGGAAGGGAACCGCGCCCTGAGCCGCAATGAGACCCGCCTCGCCAGCCTTAGCCCGGCGAAGGATTACTGCAAGCTGCACATCATCCTCCACTACATCGCGCGCATCCTCGTCCCGGAGGCAGCCGTGCACGCCATTGGAGCCGTCGGGTCGGACCGGCCGGGGGCGGAACTGACGGAGATGATGAAGCAGGCCGGGATCGGCACCGCCTTTGTCCGCTGCATACCGGATAAGCCGACGATGTACGCCGTCTGCCTTCAGTATCCGGACAAGTCCGTATGCAACATCACCACAGCGGGGAGCGCCAGCTCCCTGGTGAGCGAAGGGGACGTTGAAGCCGCCTTTGCGGGCCTCTCCAAGCCCGTTGACGGGGAGACCGCCGCCATCGCCGTGCCGGAGGTCCCCTTGGGCGCAAGGCTGGCCCTTCTCAGGCGGGCGAAAGCGGCGGGTGCGTTCTGCGTCGCCTCCTTCCTCAGCGACGAGGCGCAGGCGTTTGTGGATGAGGGCGGCCTGCAGGTCACAGACCTCCTGGTCCTGAACGAGGACGAAGCTGCGGCCTTCTGCGGCGAAGTTGAAAAGGAGCCCTCCCGGCTGGCATGGAGGTGCTATGAAAAGCTCCGTCTCGCCCGCGGGGAGGCCCTGCTGGCGGTCACTTTCGGCGCTCTGGGCAGTTACGCCTGCCGGGAGGGGACGATCCGCTATCTCCCCGCGCAGCCGGTCAAAGCGGTCGCGACGGGCGGCGCAGGGGATGCGTATCTGGCCGGAATCGTCTGCGGCCTCGCCCTGGGGCTGCCTTTCCTGCCGGAAAGCGGCGCCTCAGCCGCGGGTCTGGGATCCCGGCTGGCCGCGGAATCCGTCAAGGTGATGGATACCATCGCGGGGCACATCGACCGGGAACTTGCGCTGCGCCTGGTTGAAGAACTGGGAAAGGCGGAGGGCTGAGGGGATGGTTCAGGTTTCGCGCAGGGACTGGGGCACCCATAGGGGGAAAGACGTATCCCTGTTCACCGTGGCCGGCGAAGGCCTGATCGTCACCGTGAGCAATTACGGCGGCGTACTGCAGTCCTTTATTACGCGGGACGCCAGGGATGAGCCTCTGGACATCGTTCTGGGATACGACAGCCTGGAAGATTACCTGGCCGGCCGGCATTATTTCGGCGCGATGATCGGCCCCATCGCGGACCGCATGGCGCAGGGCCGGTGTACGCTCGCAGGCCAGATGGTCCAGCTGCCGAAAAACGCGGGGCCCGACAGCATGCACAGCGGGCCGGAAGGATTCCACAGCCAGGTCTGGGACTGGGAGATGATGCCGGACGGTGTGAGGTTTTATCATCGTTTTCCGGAAGGTTCGCTTCTCTTCCCGGGCGTGATGCAGGCCAGCCTCGTCTACCGGGTCCCGCGGCTGAACACCCTTCGGCTGGAATACCGCGCCGCCTGCAGCATGGAGACGGCGCTGAGCTTCACAAACCACAGCTACTTCAATCTTGAAGGTGCACGGCGTGACTGCCTGGATCACAGTCTGCAGGTGATTTCTGACAATTATGCGGAAACCACCTGCGGTCCGGCCCCGCTGGTGACCGGTCGCTTCCCTGAGGTCGCCGGAACGCCGCTTGATTTCAGGGCCGATGCGCGGGTCGGTGACGCCGTGGGTCAGTCATGGCACCGGGAGATCGCGGCAGCAGGCGGAATCGACCATTACTATAAGGTCAAAGGGTCCGGATTCCGTAACGCGGCAAAGCTGTCCTGCGAGCACAGCGGCTTGCGGCTTGTTTGCCGGACAGACGCAGGGGGCGTCCTGGTCTATACAGGCAACGGCCTGTCGAAGATGAACGGAAAATCGGGCACGGAGTACGGGAAACACTGGGGTGTCTGCCTGGAGACCGGGGAGCTACCCAATGCGGTCAATCTCCCGAAACACCGCGCTTCAGTGCTGCTTTCCCCAGGGGAGGAATACCGCAGAGCTGCCGATTTCATTGTGGAGCAAATGGAACTTGGTCGAGGCAAAGGCCTTATGGCCCGGCAAGACCCATGGAAGACAGCAGGAATTGGAGGATGAGCAGGCGTGATCAGGGCAAAGGTTGGTTTTGTGGTGTATGGCGTGCACAAGGACGGGTTGAAGGATCCTATGGGGACCCCGTTCATTGACGGCGACGTTGTCAGGCGGTCGGCGCAGGCGCTGAGAGATGCCGGTCTTGAGGTAGCGGAGGAGAAACTGATCATCGCAACCAAAGAGGAAGCGAAGCAGGTGATCCTGCCTTTGGCCCGTGACGACAGCGTGGATTGTCTGGTGCTGTTCTCAGGCACCTGGGTCTGGGCGGCGCATATGGCGGGGGCCCTTCGCGAGTTCGCCAAGACAGGAAAGGGCATCGTGGTCTGGACCTATCCCGGCTCCCAGGGGTGGCGGCCGGTGGGCGGCCTGGTGCTCAAGGCAGCCCTGAAGGAACTTGGCATTCCGCACCGCTTTGTGTACGGCGCTGCTGAAGACCCGGCTGAAATTGCCAGGATCGCCGATTACTGCCAGGCATCGGCGCTGAAGAACCGCCTGCAGATGACCACGCTGGGCGCCTTCGGGGGCCGCGGGATGGGACAGACCTGCGGCACCGCCGATCCCTCGCAGTGGATGAAGACCTTTGGGATCGACATCGACTCCCGCGATACGACGGAGCTGGTCAGCACTGCCAAGGAAGTCAGCAAAGAGGAACTGGACGATGCCTTTGATCTGATCAGCCGGAAATTCACTGAACAGCCGCAGCGCAGCGCGATGACGGAGCGGTCGGTCCGGCTCTACCTCGCGCTGAAGAAACTGCTCCGCAAATATGATTACCAGTACTATACGATCCAGTCCTTCCCCGGCCTGGCGGACGACTATACCGCAACCTGCTTCGCACAGAGCATGATGCTCGAGGATGGAGTGCCCACCTCCACGCTTTCGGATTTCAATACCGCGCTGACCAGCATCCTGATCACCTATCTGAGCCAGGACCCGCCCTATTACGGCGACCTGCAATGCCTGGACAAGGCATCCAAAGAGATCAAGATCATCGGTGACGGCGCGGTTCCGCCTTCCCTGGCGAACAGGCACGGTGCGCGCTTTGCGGAGCATGGCATCGCGACAGAGGGCGCGGCGGGAGGGCTGTCCGTCAGCCTGGTCTGCAAGGCGGGCGAAGGGGTCCTGGGACGGGTGTGCCGGGCGGACGGCAGGTTCCGCCTGGTGATCACCCGATGCAGGGTGTACGAGCCCGGCGATGAGGAAATCGATGCCCGCAGGACAGAGTGCGGGATCCCGTTCTGGCCCCATGCCTTCCTGAAGGTCGACTGCGACGTGGACCGGCTGATGGAGCACTGGGACAACGAATACGCCTGCCTGGGCTATGGCAGGCATCTGTACCGGCAAATGATCGACTTTGCGGAAATGACAGGGATGGAGGTGATCGCGCTGTCATCAGACTGAACCACTGTCCCGCGCCGCTCGGACGGCAAGGGCGGCGGACGCCATGTCCCTGAGAGGGAGCCTGTACTGACCGGACGGAGATACCGGCAGAATTATTTCCAAAGGAGCATTCAATGGCCAGAAAAATCACTTTCATCGGGGCCGGTTCGCTGGAGTTTACCAGGGGCCTGGTCACGGACATCATGACGTTTGAAGCATTCCGCGACGCGCACATCTGCCTGATGGACATCAACGAGAAGCGCCTGGATTATGCCATGAAGGGCGTGAAAAGCATCTTTGAGGCAGGGAGATATCCAGCGACCGTGACGAAAACCACTGACCTGAAAACCGCGCTGGAAGGCGCCGACGGCGTTCTGATCACGATCCTGCAGGGCGGCGTCAATATCTGGCGTCATGACATCGAGATCCCCAAGAGCTTCGGCGTGGATATCTGCGTGGGCGACACCCGGGGGCCTTCCGGCATCTTCCGCTTCCTTCGGACCGCCCCTGCCATGCTGGAGATCTGCCGCAACGTTGAGAAATACTGCCCGGACGCCGTCGTGCTCAACTACACCAACCCAATGGCCATGCTGTGCAGGGTGCTGCAGAGCGAGACCAAAGCCAATGTCACCGGGCTGTGCCACAGCGTCCAGGGGACCAGCGAGCTGCTGGCCGGATTCATCGGCGCACCGATGGAGGAAATCACCTACACCTGCGCGGGCATCAACCACCAGGCTTACTTCATCGAGTATAAGTGGAAGGGGAAGGATGCCTATCCGCTGATCCGCGAAGCGATGAAGAAGCCGGAAGTGGCCAATGCGGAGCCCGTGCGAAACGAACTGTTCAAAGCCCTTGGCTACTACTGCACCGAGTCCTCCGGCCACAACTCCGAATACCTCTACTGGTTCCGCAAACGCCCGGACCTGATCGAAAAGTACTGTACCCACGGGACCGAGTGGAACCCCGGCGAACACGCTTTCATCCTCAAGGAATACCTGAACCGGGAGAACACCTGGGAGAGCGAGTTCAAGGAATGGCTTGACAGCCCGGACAAAGACCTTTCCAGGGGCGGGGAATACGCCTCCAACATCTTCAATGCCCTCTTCGGCGACAATACGCCCTACATGTTCAACGGCAACCTGCGCAACTTCGGCCTTGTGAGCAACCTGCCCGAAGGCGCCTGCGTCGAGGTGCCTGTGATTGCATCCCGCACGGGCATCCAGCCCATCCACGTTGACCCCCTGCCGGACCAGATCGCGCTGCTGGTCAACAATCTGTCCCGCTGCGAGGAACTCGCTGTCAAAGGCTTCCTGGAAGGCGACCCGATGAAGATCTACCAGGCCATCCTTTTCGATCCCCTGACGGCCAGCGTGCTGAGCCTGCAGGAGATCAGGGACATGACCAACGCTATGTTCGAAAAGAACAGGGAATATCTTGCATACTTTAAATCCACCAGGATTTAAACAATAAAAGGAGGTACTCCGAAATGAAGAGACGCTTGCTGGCCCTGACGCTTTGTGTGACCATCCTGCTGCTTGCAGCTCCTGCCCTGGCGCAGGGGAAAATCATGCTGAGGTACTGGGCGCACCAGAACGAAGGCTGGAACAAATCCCACCAGGAGATCGTTGACCGGTTCAACGCTTCGCAGGACCGCATCGAGGTCAAGACCGAGTTCTTCCCCTATGACGACTTTCAGGCAAAGACCCAGACGTCCCTGATCGCTGGGAGCGGTGGCGCGGACATCTATGAGATCTGGGGCGGATGGGCGGCGGATTTCGCACCTACCGGTGCGCTGGCCGAGGTGTCCGAAGACTTGGCCAAACAGATCAGCGAGGACTACCTGCCCCCCACCTACGGCACCTTTACCTATGAGGACAAATACTATGGCGTCCCGCTCGAGTTCAACATCGAGTCCGGCGGGCTGCTGGTCAACAAGGCGGAGTTTGATGCGCGCGGCCTTGCTTACCCCACGACCTGGGAAGAAATGATCAGCATTGCTGAACAGACGTCAGAGGGCGACGGCTCGATCATGGACATGAAAGGCTTCGACTTCGTCACCTGGGACAACGTCATGTATACATGGATCAGCATGATCCTGTCCTCCGGCGGCGAATACCTGAGGGAGGACGAAACCTTTGACCTGACCTCACCCATCGCGGTGCAGACCATGCAGGAACTCGTCGGCTACGTGACGGAAAAACACCTTGCCAACGTCGACCCGCTCACAGGTGGCGGGGACAATGAGGGGCACTACAACCTGGCGGAAGGCCGCGGCATGATGGTCATGCGCGGCCCCTGGGTCCTCTCCGAGCTGATCGAGATCTACGGCTTTGAGCTTGGGAACGAGATCGACTATATCCCGATGCCGTGGTACGGTGACAAAGAGGCCTTCGCAGCCGAAACCGGCTGGGGCCTGGCCGTGTCGTCCGCAAGCCCCAATCAGGAAGCCGCCTGGGAGTTCATCAACTTCATGACCAGTGAAGAAAATATCATCGGTCACCTGATCGCCTGCGGGATGCTGCCAGCGCGCACGTCCCTGCTGGACAACCAGACCTACCTGGAGGCGATGCCGCATGTCAAATTCCTGATTGACATCCTTCCCGACGGCCGCTACTTAGGGCATTTCAACACCGACGTCTTCAAGGAGAGCATCAACAACATGTTCGTTGAACTATGCACGACCGCGACCTACGCAAGTGTCGCCGACGCCCTGGCCGTGCTGGAAGCGCAGCTGAACGAACAGCTTTTCGGCAAGTAAAGGCCACTTCCAGGGACCGGGGACGGCTTTCAAACCGCCCCGGTCCCCCCTGAGGAGATGATCCATTGAAAAACAAGCGTTTTGTTGCCGGCGTCCTGGTGCCCATTTTCCTGCTGATCATCGTCTTCCTCTTTGTCCCGCTTCTGCTGGGACTGGGCATTTCCTTCTTTGACTACAATCCGCTCAGGGCTCAGAACCAGTTCATCGGGCTGAATAACTATTTCAAGCTCGCCCGGGACCCGGTCTTTCTCAAAGTGCTGAACAACACGGTCTTCTTCGTGTTCGTCACCGTTCTGTTCAACATCCTCTTTACCCTTGGGCTTTCGATCTTCATCTCCGCCCTGCCATCCAACAAGACCCGCAGCTTCTTCAGGATGATGTATTTCCTGCCGTGCATCGCGCCGATGGTCGGGTCGACGTCGGTGTGGGGCAGCCGTGTGTTTTCGACCCGGACGGGCATCCTGAATACGATCCTGGTTCAGCTGGGCGGGAAACCGATCAATTTCCTTGGGAACGCCGACACGGTGATGTGGGCCATCATCGCCTTCACCATCTGGGTCGATTTTGGTTACAACACCATCCTGTTTTCTGCCGGACTGGATGCCATCCCCGGGACATATCAGGACGCGGCGAAGATCGACGGGGCGAACGCCTGGCAGCGATTTACGCGCATCACGCTGCCGCTGCTGGAGAGGACTTTTGTATTCGTATTGATCATGACGCTAATCTCCCACTTCCAGATGATCGTCCAGTTCATGACCCTTGCGACAAGAGGGGGGCCAAACTACGCATCCACAGTGCTCACCCTTTACGTCTACAACCTTGGC
>CAUJDI010000046.1 GCA_963169565.1 Bacillota bacterium
TTTGCCGCCGTGAGCAGCGGGCGGGAAGTCTCCTGCTGGTTGACGGGCACCGTGGGATCATACAGGGAGGTCTGGTTGCCCACGACGCTGCGGGCTTCACCCGGCAGCTGGACGCCCGTCCGGGTGGTCAGCCCCATCTTGGCCGCGTACTGGTACAGAAGGTTGCTGCCGGTGTCGCCGTAGAGCTTCCACGCCAGGGTATAGAAGTAGAAGTTGCAGGATTTGGACAGCCCGCTGACGATGTTGAGGTTGGCGTGGTCCTTTCTGTAACCCTTGGCAATCCAGCAGACCGGCGCGTCCTCCTCCTTGGTCGTGTATTTCATGAAGGGGCCCGTGTCGGTGATCTCCTCATCGACCGTCAGCCGTCCGTTGGTGAGCGCGGCCAGGCCGGTGACCATCTTGAAGATGGAGCCGGGCTCCGCCCTGGACTGGATGGCGAAGTTCCAAAGCGGGCGCCGCTCGTCCAGCAGGATCCCGGCCACTTCCTTGCCGCCGGCGACCATCGCGTTCAGGTCATAGGTGGGGTGCTGTGCCATGGCCAGCACGCGGCCCGTCTGCACCTCCAGCACGACCATGGTGCCGGTGTCCGCCAGCTGGAGGGGATACTCGACAAAATCACGCTGCTCGATCTTGGCCTTGTTCTTTTCCCGCCACGCGTCGCGGAACATCTCCCGCTCCTGGACGCCGCGCGTGTACTCGACGTTGGCGGCGATGGCCCGCTCCGCCTCCTGCTGGTAGCTGGCGATGAGGGTGAGCTTGACGTTGTTCCCGTCTGTGGGCTGGGTATAGCTCATCTGTCGGGTCAGGCGGCCCTGGTGGTCCTTTTCCATCACCCGGCTGCCTGTCCTGCTGGAGATGTTGGGCGTGAGCCAGTTCTCCATGGACTTCTCGATGCCGTCCTTGCCGATCGTGTCGTTGAGCGCATATCCCATGGGCTTGAGTTCCGTCGCGTAATTGTCCGACTCGCTGACAGGCCCCACGTAGCCGATCACCTGGGAGGCCAGGTTGCTGCGGGGATAGACCCGCTTCTCCCCCACCTGGATCCCCATGCCGGGCAGGGTCATGCCGCGGCCGGTGATCTCGGTCACCGCCTCAAAGGGCACGTCCCTGGCGATGACGATGGGCAGGGAGTTGAAGATGTTCATGCGCATCTCGGAATACACCGCCATCACCTGACGGGCGGTCTCCTCGTCGGTGCCTGGCTCCAGTCTGTACAGCTTGAAAAGATACTCATAGCAGTCTTCCGCGGTGGGGTAGTTCCGCTGGGACAGGTAGTGGTTCCCGCGCCACTGGCTCTCGCGGATGGCCCAGGCCTTCTCCGTGATCCCTTTGCCGAAGTTGAACTCCCACAGGGTGGTTTCAGGATTGCGCTGAATGACGAAGTCATTGATCAGTTTCCCGCCGTAGTCCTCGACGATCTTCTTCGTTTCCAGGATCGCCGGGGTGAAGCTGACATACCCCTTCTGATTCAGATCAGAGTTGGTCAGAAAGAAGGTGACGTTGTAGACGTCCTCGCTCAAAGCCAGCACGACGGATTCAGCGTCAGTGATCATGCCCCGCTTCCCGGTGAGGCGGATGGTCTTGAACCGGTCGGACGTGGCGGCCGCCTGATACTGCCCGGCATTGACGATCTGCAGGTCGTGCAGGCGGAAAAGGAGCGCGGAGAACAGCAGAACCACGGCGACGGCGAACACAAGGTATCGCCTGGCCGTTGATTTCTCAATCTTCATGATCCTCATCCCCCCTCTCTTCTTCTGAAGCCGCGGGTGAAGACGCGTGTCCCGCTTCCGCGCCGGCTGCATCTTTCACAGCCTTCTTCTCCCGCTTCCCTTTCAGGAACCTGAATGACTTGCCCGCACCCTGGGGGGCTTCATCGGGCACCAACGCCAGTTTACGCAGGATCTCCCGGCTGTCCGCGCCCTCTTCCTGTTCCAGTCCGGCCTTCGGTCCGCGTCGCCTCCTGTACAGTCCGAGGAAGGCACGCGCGGGGAACATGCTCACGCAGCAGGCCGCCGTATATATCATAACATACAGCGCGCGCAGGAGATGGGCGAACTCCACCCTGATCCCCACCAGGGCGATATAGACCAGCATCACCCCTTCAAACATCAGCGAAAGGGCCGAGGCGTTCAGCAGGATCCTCAGATGCGGATTCAGGTCGTTGGATGAATTGCGCCGGAAACGGAACCGCAGCCGTCTGGGTTTGAATGAGGCTTTGACCTCCTCCGCCGCCTCGCTCTGCCGCTGCGATTCCCTGAGCCTGCGGATCTCCCGCTTGACATCGGACATGTCGGCGAAGACCTGGGCGAGCAGCAGCGCCAGAACGGGATAGATGATCAGGTAAAACAGGGGGATGGTCATCGCCATGGTCTCAAGCAGGATGCCGATCGCGGCTCCCGCGATAAAGGCGTACAGCTTGCCGTAGCTGACCGTCATCACGGCGATGGCCACCATGTTCAGGTTTGGCATCACGCCAAGCACCTTCAGGTGCGGCATGGCCGCGGCCTGGAGAAGATAGTACAGCAGGATGAGCAGGAGGGCTTTCAGGAACTTGACGCCCGCCGTCCAGACATGGCTCCCCTTTTTGAGCAGCCCGGTCATCCCTCGTCATCCTCCACGGTCAACTCCTCAGGCGAGAAGGTCGGCGCCGGGGTGGGTGTGATGGGCGGGGGCGAGGGTTCCACGGTCGGCGTGGCATTGATGATCGGGGGGGCATTGTACTCAAACCCATCCTCCGGAATCGGGCTTGGGGTTCGGCCAAGCGCGTTTGATGGCGCAGGCGTTGGGCTCAAAGACGATGAAGGCGTCGGGCCGGGGCTTGCTGAAGCGCCTGGGGACGCCGCCGGCTCCGGCTGTCCGATCAGGGTGGGTACCGGCCGGATCGACGGGAGCGGGACAAAGGTCGGCGCAAGGGCGTCCATCGCCTGGCG
>CAUJDI010000047.1 GCA_963169565.1 Bacillota bacterium
AATCCGCGCCACGCGCTGGACAACGGTGTGGCCATGGTGCACCAGGAACTCAACCAGGTGCTGCGCCGCAACGTGATGGAGAACGTCTGGCTGGGGCGCTTTCCGATAAAGAACGGGCTGGTCGACACCAGGACGATGTACAGCAGGACGAAGAAGATCTTCGAGGACCTGCAGATGGACATCGACCCCAAAGCCGTCATTGGCACCCTGTCGGTCTCCCGGCGCCAGATGATCGAGATCGCCAAGGCGGTGTCCTATGACGCCAAGGTGCTGGTGCTGGATGAACCCACTTCGTCGCTGACGGAAAACGAGGTCGAGCACCTCTTCCGCATCATCAAGCAGCTGACCGGGCGCGGCGTGGGCATCATCTATATTTCCCACAAGATGGATGAGATCCTGCGCATCTCCGACGAGGTCACCATCATGCGGGACGGCGCCTGGATCGCGACCCGGGAGGCGAAGTCCCTCACCAACGAGGAGATCATCCGCCTGATGGTCAACCGGGAGATGAAGCAGCGGTTCCCGCCGAAAACCAACCAGCCGGGGGAGGTCGCGCTGGAGGTCAAAAACCTGAACGGCAAGTATGAGCCCACCTTCCATGACGTGAGCTTCACCCTGCGCAAAGGCGAGGTCCTGGGCATTTCGGGGCTGGTCGGCTCCCGGCGCACAGAGCTGCTCAACACCATCTTCGGCTTTTATGCCAAGGAGAGCGGCGAAATCATCCTCAACGGCAAGGCCATGGACAACAGCCAGCCGGACAGGGCGAAACAGAACGGATTTTCCCTTCTGACGGAGGAGCGCCGTGCCACCGGCCTTTTCCCGCAGATGAACATCACCTTCAACTCCATCATCGCCAACGTCCGCTCCTACGGGAAACTGCTGCTGGACAGCAGGAAGATGAACAGCGACGCCGACTGGGTCATTCAGGCCATCAACGTCAAGACGCCGACCAAGCGGACCCTCATCCGCTCCCTCTCGGGCGGCAACCAGCAGAAGGTCATCATCGGCCGCTGGCTGCTGACCGCGCCGGAAGTGCTGCTGCTGGATGAGCCGACCCGCGGCATCGACGTGGGCGCCAAGTATGAGATCTACAACCTGATCCTGAAACTGGCCGGGGAGGGGAAGAGCGTCATCATGGTATCCAGCGAGATGCCGGAGCTCATCGGGATCTGCGACCGCATCCTCGTCATGTCCAACGGCCGGATGGCCGGCATTGTGGAACGGGGAAAGGACTTTGACAACATTCCCGGGGAGCAGGAGACCATCCTGACCCTTGCCGCGAAGTACGTATAAGGGAGAAGCGAAAGATATGCAGAAAGCAATCGGGTGGAACCGGCAGAAAACGGTGGATTTCCTTCTCCACTATGCGATGTACATCATCCTGCTGGCGATTCTGGTCGTGGTCAGCGTCATCCGGCCCAATTTTCTTGCCATCAGCAACATCCTGAACATCCTCAAGCAGGCCTCCACCAAGGGCATCCTGGCCCTGGGCTGCGCGGGGCTGATCGTGCTGGCGGGAACCGACCTGTCCATCGGCCGGGTCATGGGGTTCTCCGCCGCGGTCACCGCCGCCCTGGTGCAGTCAGTCACCTACAAGTCCCGCTATTTCCTGAACATGACGCAGGACCTGCCGCTGATCGTCCCGCTGATGGCTTCCATTGCCGTTGCGGTCATCTTCTCCCTGATCAACGGCTTTGGCGTGTCCAAGCTGAAGATGCACGCCTTCATCATCACCCTGGGCACCCAGCTGATCGCCTTTGGCGCCAACTGCCTGTTCATCGAGGCCCAGCCTTCCGGCACCGCGCAGGCGCTGTCCACCTTCAACCAGACCTTCAAGGACGCCGCCGCGGGCGACCTGATGCTGGGGACGGTGCGGATCCCGCTGGTCGTCCTGTACTTCCTTGTGCTGGCTGTCATCATGTGGGTGGTCTGGAACAAGACGCGCCTGGGCAAGAACATGTTCGCCGTGGGCGGCAATGAGGAGGCCGCGCGCGTGTCCGGCGTCAACGTCGCGCGGACCATCATGCTCGTCTACCTGATCGCGGGCGTGCTGTACGGCGTGGCGGCTTTCCTGGAGGCGGCGCGCATCCAGTCCGTGGGCGCCAACACCGGCCTGGGGTATGAGACGGACGCGATTTCCGCCTGCGTCATCGGCGGCGTCTCCTTCTCCGGCGGCGTGGGCACCATCCAGGGGGTGGTCATCGGCGCGGTCATCCTGCAGGCCATCAACTTCTCGCTCAACTTCATCGGCGTCAACCCCTACTACCAGTACATCATCCGCGGCCTGATCATCGTCCTGGCCGTCGCCATCGACGTGCGCAAGTACATCGTCAAGAAGTGATGCGGCAGGATGACCCGAGGGAGACCCGCGCGGAGATGGCGGAAGCGGAAAATGCCGTTCGGCCCCGCAGGCCCTGGAGGGACCGCGTCTACGGCAGGCTGAAGGTATCCGTCCGCACGATGGACCTCATCATCTATGTTGCTGTCGCGTTGCTGGCGGCGACACTCATCCTGGGCGTGCTGACGGCGGGAAGGTGAGACCCTTTCCCGCGTTCAGACCAGGAGACCAAGGGAGACTAATAATTATATAGAACCCAGAAAAGATCATTCCCACGCATGAACTGCACCCCCTGTGCCGGTCTTCGTCCGGCACAGGGGGTGCGTGATATTTTCCCGGCTTGATGCCTGAACATGCCGGCCAATGCTGAAAGAAAACGATTGACATGTGAAAAATCCCGTGATAGACTCCAATCGATACAACGATATCGGTGAATGCGGACATCACTGTTGCCGTGCGGAACGATCCTGCAGCGCCCTGAACAGCATGATGATAAGGCGAAAACGCCTTAGAATAAGAAAAGGAGAGAATGGTATGAAAAAACTTCTGTCCCTGCTCCTGGTTTCTGTCCTCCTTCTTGGAACGACCTCTGCCTTTGCTGCTCAGAAGGTGGGCGTATCGATGCCCACCAAGAGCCTGCAGCGCTGGAACGAAGACGGCGAGTATCTGAAAGCGCAGTTTGAGGCCGGCGGCTATGAAGTCGAACTTCAGTATGCCGGTGACAACGATGTGCCCACCCAGGTTGCCCAGCTGGAAACCATGCTGCTGAACGGCTGCACCGTGCTGGTCATCACCGCCATTGAGTCCACCGCTCTGGGCAACGTGCTTGCCCAGGCCAAGGAAGCAGGCGTCAAGGTCATCTGCCACGACCGCATCATCATGGACACCCCCGCTGTGGACTACTATGCCACCTTTGACAACTTCCAGGTCGGCGAGATCCAGGGACAGTACGTCGTGGATACGCTCGGCCTCGCGGAAGGCAAAGGCCCCTTCAACATCGAGTTCCACGCGGGCGATCCCGGCGACAACAACGCCACTTACTTCTTCAACGGCGCGATGAGCAAAGTGAAGCAGTACCTGGACAACGGCCAGCTGGTCTGCGTGAGCGGCCAGACGACCTTCGACCAGGTGGCCACCCCCTCCTGGAAGACCGAGACCGCGCAGGCCCGCATGGACGACATCATCGCGTCCTTCTATGCCGACGGCAAGCCGCTGGACGTGGTCCTCTGCTCCAATGACTCCACCGCCCAGGGCGCCACAAACGCGCTGGTCGCCGCCGGCTTCAAGCCGGGCGAGAACTTCCCGATCGTCACCGGCCAGGACTGCGACATCGCCAGCGTGAAGAACATCCTCAAGGGCACCCAGTCCATGTCCATCTTCAAGGATACCCGCATCCTCGCGGCCCGCACGGTCGAGATCGTCAACTCCGTCCTTGCAGGGAAAGAGGTTGAAGTCAACGCTGTTGTGAACAATAACGTGTTTGACGTTCCCACCTTCTACTGCACGCCTCTGTTCGCCGACATCAACAACTATCAGCAGCTGCTGATCGAAAGCGGCTACTACACGGCGGAGCAGCTGGCCAACTGACCGGCACACGGACGATTCGCACCTGATTCGTTTCGGCAACGGGGAGATGACGGATCCTGTCATCTCCCCCTTGTGATAGCTAAGGAGGACGCTTCATGGCATCGACGATCCTTCGGATGGAAAACATCACCAAGCTGTTTCCCGGCGTGAAGGCGCTGGACAACGTCAACATCGATGTCACCGAGGGCGAGATCCACGCCATCGTCGGGGAGAACGGCGCAGGAAAATCCACGCTGATGAACGTGCTCAGCGGCATCTATCCCTACGGGACCTACACCGGTGAAATATATTACCGCGACGAACTGTGCGCTTTCAGGAACATCAAGGACAGCGAGCGCCGCGGCATCGCGATCATCCACCAGGAGCTGGCGCTGGTCCCCCACCTGAGCATCGCGGAGAACATGTACCTGGGCAACGAACGGGAGAAAGCCGGCGTGATCGACTGGGACCTCACCAACCAGCAGGCCGCCAAGTACATGGAGATCGTCGGCCTGAAGGAGAACCCGCGCACGCTGATCAAGGACATCGGCATGGGCAAGCAGCAGCTGGTGGAGATCGCCAAAGCGCTGGCCAAGGACGTGAAGCTGCTGATCCTGGACGAGCCCACCTCATCGCTGAATGAGAATGACGTGAAGAAGCTGCTGGACCTCCTGCTGGATTTCAAAAACAATCACGGGATCACCTCCATCCTCATCTCCCACAAGCTCAACGAGATCGAATACTGCGCCGACCGCATCACCATCATCCGTGACGGGAAGTCCATCGAGACGCTGGACAAGAAGGCGGATGAGATCTCCGAGCCACGCATCATCAAGGGGATGGTGGGACGGGAGATGACCAACCGCTTCCCTGCGCGTGAGAGCAAGCCCCGCGGGGACGTTGCCTTTGAGATCCGGAACTGGACGGTCTACCATCCACTGTACGCGGGGAAAAAGGTCGTGGATGACGTATCCATCAAAATCCACCACGGCGAGGTGGTCGGCCTGGCCGGGCTCATCGGCGCGGGCCGGACGGAGCTTGCCATGTCGGTCTTCGGCAGATCCTATGGAAAACAGATATCCGGAACGGTGCTGGTCGACGGCAAGCCGGTTCGGATTTTAAATATCTCCCAGGCCATCCAGGACGGGCTGGCCTACGTGACGGAGGACCGCAAGGGCAACGGCCTGATCATCTCCAACTCCATCAAGCACAACCTCACGCTTTCCCGCATTGAGTTTGTTTCAAAGCGCGGCGTCATCGACAAGGACCTGGAGACGATCCGCGCCGCGGAACAGAAGGAGAAGCTGGACATCAAAGCCCCCACAGTGGAGCAGTATGTCGAGAACCTCAGCGGCGGCAACCAGCAGAAGGTCCTCCTGGGGAAATGGATCTTTGCCAGGCCGGATATCCTGCTGCTGGACGAACCTACGCGCGGCGTGGACGTCGGGGCGAAGTACGAGATCTATCAGATCATCAACCAGCTGGCTTTGGAAGGCAAGGCGGTGCTCATGATCTCCTCGGAGCTGGCTGAGCTGCTGGGGATGTGCGACCGGATCTATGTCATGAACGAGAGCAGGCTGATCGCCGAGTTCTCACGGGAAGAAGCCTCGCAGGAGGCAATTATGGGCTGCATTCTGCAAGCCAGCAAGGGGGAAATCAGCGCATGAACAAGGTGATTGCCACTGTCAGGAAGAACATGAAGCAGTATACGATGATGCTGGCGCTGGCGTTCATCGTATTGATGTTTCAGGGGTTGACCGGCGGAAAGCTGCTGCTGCCCATGAACGTGTACAACATCATCAACCAGAACGCCTACATCGTCATCATGGCCATCGGCATGCTGCTGTGCATCCTGGGAAGCGGGTCCATCGACCTCTCCGTCGGGAGCGTGGTAGGCCTCGTAGGCGCCTGCGCGGGCATCCTCATCATGAAGTGGAAGTGGGATCCCTACCTGTCCATCCTCCTGTGCATGGGTGTGGGCATCCTCGTCGGGGCCTGGCAGGGATTCTGGATCGCGTTTGTGAAGATCCCGGCCTTCATCGTCACCCTCAGCGGCATGCTGGTCTTCCGCGGGGCGACGCTGATCCTCCTGCAGGGCGGCAAGGCGATCCCCGTGTTTCCGGCGGAATACAAACAGTTTTTTGTAGGCACGACGCCGGAGTTCATCGGGGTGTGGGAAGTCGCGGGGATGAAAATCTACCTCACCTGCCTCCTGCTGGGCATCCTGATCGCGGCGGTCTTCTGCCTCACGCAGGTGATTTCAAACCAGAGCAAGAAACGCAAAGGGTATGAGTACGCGACGCCGGGAGCCCTGACCGTCCGCATGGTCATCATCTCCGCGATCGTGATCTGGTTCTTCACGCTGCTGGCGCGCTACAGGGGCATCCCCTCGGTGCTGCTCGTTCTGGGCGTCATCGCCGCGGTGTATACCTTCATCACCACCAAAACAGTGCTCGGCCGCCACATCTACGCGATGGGCGGCAACCCCAAGGCGGCGCGCCTGTCCGGCGTCAATACGGAACGGCTCATGTTCTTCAATTATGTCAACATGGGCTTCCTGGCGGGGATCGCCGGCCTGGTGTTCGCGGCGCGGCTGGACAGCGCCACCCCGATGGCCGGGGACGGGTTTGAGCTGGACGCCATCGGCGCGTGCTACATCGGCGGGGCCTCCGCCTACGGCGGCGTCGGCACCGTGAGCGGATCCGTCATCGGCGCGCTGATCATGGGCGTGCTCAACAACGGGATGAACATCATCGGCATGGACGTCAACGTGCAGAAGCTCGTCAAGGGCCTGGTGCTGCTGGCCGCCGTCGCGTTTGACGTCGTGTCCCAGGGGCACGTGACTCTGCCCTCCTTCCTGCGCTTTGGCAAAGGGAAGCCGGAAAAGATCACGGCACGCTGAACGGCCGGGTATTTTTGCAAAGCGCCGGGCATCTGCCCGGCACTTTTTGTTTGTCTGATTCTGTTTTGCTTGATCCTGCAGCCCAAAGTTTCATCATTTATCGCGATTTCCTTGAAATGCTCCTCGAAAAAGGGTACATTATCCGGAGCAAACGGCCCTGAGGCCAGAAAAAGAAAGGCATCTGCAAGCATGATCAAATTCAGCGAAATGAAGTATGAGCGCCCCGACTTTGACCGGGTATACGGGGAGATGAAGGCGCTGCTGGGGCGGCTGGAGGGGGCGAAGTCCGCGGAGGACTTCTTTGCCGCCCTGAAGGAGCTGGACAGACAGGGGCGCACCCTGGCTACCCAGGCGACCCTGTGCCAGATCCGCCACACCATCAACACCAGGGATGAGTTCTACACCGCCGAGCAGGACGTGATGGACGAAGCGCTGCCCAGGTTCCAGGAGATCCCGACGGAGACCGCCCGCGTCACCCTGGCCTCCCCCTTCCGGGACGAAGTGGCCAAGGCCTACGGGCCGCACCTGCTGGAAAAGTTCGAGGTGCAGCTGAAGACCTTCAAGCCCGAGATCGTTCCCGACCTGGTGGAGGAGAACAAGCTGGGCTCGGAGTATGAAAAGCTCATGGCCTCCGCGCAGATCGAGTTTGAGGGGGAGAAGCGCAACCTCTCCGGCCTCATCCCCTTCATGGAATCCACGGACCGGGACATGAGGAAGCGCGCCAACGCCGCGCACTGGAACTGGATCGCCGAACAGGGAAACACGCTGGATGAGCTGTACGGCAAGCTGGTCCGGGTGCGCCAGCGCATCGCCGAAAAGCTGGGCTATCAGAACTTCATCCCCGTCGCCTACGCGCGCATGGGGCGGACGGACTGGACGCCGGAGGACGCCAAGGTCTACCGCGCGCAGATCGCCGAATCCGTCGTGCCGCTGACGCAGAAGCTGTACCGCGAGCAGGCGGCGCGCATCGGCATCAAGGACATGAAAAACTACGACTACCAGCTGGAGTTCCTCTCCGGGAACCCCAAGCCCCAGGGCGAGGAAGCCTACCTGGTCAGCCATGCCAAGGAAATGTACAGGGAACTGTCCCCGGAGACGGATGCGTTCTTCGGCGTGATGACCGGGCAGGAGCTGATGGACCTGACCACCAAGCCCGGCAAGGCGAACGGCGGGTACATGACCTTCCTGCCGGACTACAAGGTGCCCTTCATCTTCAGCAACTTCAACGGCACCTCCGGCGACGTGGACGTCCTGACCCACGAGGCCGGGCACGCCTTCCAGGGCTGGCTGCAGCGGGACGTTGAGCTGTCCGCCATCAGCGACTACACCAGCGAAGTGGCGGAGATCCACTCCATGAGCATGGAGTTCTTCACCCATCCCTGGATGGAGGGCTTCTTCGGGCCGGACACGGAGAAATACTATTACAGCCACGTCGTGGACGCGCTGAAGTTCCTTCCCTACGGCGCTTCCATCGACGAGTTCCAGGAGTGGGTGTACGAAAACGTGGACGCCACGCCGGATCAGCGCCGCGCGAAATACCGGGAACTCGAGAGGAAGTATCTGCCGCACCTGGACTATGACGGGATGGAGTTCCTGGAAAAGGGCGGCCGCTGGCAGAAGCAGCTGCACGTCTACCTCTATCCCTTCTACTACCTGGACTATACTCTTTCCCAGGTCTGCGCGCTGCAATACTTTACCTGGGACAGGAAGGACCATGGGAAGGCCTGGGAATCCTACCTCACCCTGTGCCATGAGTCCGGCCGGCTGCCGTTCAAGCAACTGGTGCCCAAATCAGGGCTGAAGAGCCCCTTTGTGAACGGCACCATCGCTTCGGTCACGCCGGAACTGGAAAAATACCTGGACGGGCTGGACAGGAGCAAAATCAAATAAGCGGTCAGGGGCAGGAACCCGCCCCCGCATCTTCACCCGCCGCCCGGCTGAGGGGAAACGGGCCAATATCGGGAACACACAAAAAGAGCTGCCGCTTCCTGAGCGACAGCCTTTTTAAGCTTTAACAAAAGAGAAAATGGGGAGTGTCAGAGGGCACAGCCCTCTGACTGCAATCGTATCACCCGGCTTTGCCGGGCGGGGAGGTTTTCGTAATAATTCATTCCATGCATTTTCACTGATCGGAAGCGAAGCAAATAAGTGAATATGCCCGTTCTTCTCAAACGGCAAAGCATCCGCAGACACTTTGCCGGCAATCGGCTGAAGCGCGATTGACAATCCGCGGGACGCGTGGTAGCTTGATGCCGGCACAGTTGAAAACGAAGATTTTCTTAAGCAGTTCGGCGTGATGTTTTATGCCGTCCCCGTCCATCCCGGCCGGGGAAATCCCTGCCGGGGATAGCAGATGAAAGGAGTCTTGCTGATGGTACGTTCTTCATTCAGGCGGATCCCTGCCCTGGTGATCCTGACCGCCCTTTTGCTGGCGGGTTCTGTTCCTGCGCGGGCGGATCCATATCCCACCAATGTCAAGGCGGAGCCTGTTGACGCCACCTCGGTCCTCATCACCTGGGGCGGCAACGAATGGGCGCAGGGTTACCGCATCCACCGGACCAACGCGGGGATCATCGCGGAGGTTCCTGCGGATGTCAACTCCTATCTGGATACCGGCCTGGCCCCGGGGATCCCCTATGTATACATGGTGGCGTCGGTGGTCGACGGGCAGGAACACTGGTATACAGGAGCGACCCCCATCGTGATGCCCCTGGACTCGCCAAGCGCCATCACCTCCCTGTCCTGGGAAACGGTGACGGATTATAACAACCAGGTCCACCTGGGGATCCAGCTGGCCTGGACGCCGGTGCCGGGCGTGATCGGCTATGAGGTTTTCGCCATGATCGAGGGTGAGGGCGGGTATGAGCAGTGGACGGAAACGGTGGAGAGCGACGTACTGGCCGGGTTCTTCCTCCCCTCAGAGCCGACCCGCTACTGGTTCAAGGTGAGGGCCTGCAAGGAGAACTACATCCCGGAGTCCGATGAGTACATGTACTTCACCGGGCCGTTCAGCCCGGAGGCCTTCATCGACGTTCCGGCGATATCTTCGCAGCTTCAGAAACTGCCGGTGACCCTGTTCCCGCTGGACCCCTTCGCCCGGCTTCGCACCAAGCCGACGGTCCCGCCCCTTGAGGCGGTGCAGCGTCTTGACCCGGGTCTGGTCCTTTTTACGCCCGCGCTCACCATCCGGCCCCTGGCACCGAGGCTGCTGGCCCCGACGCCGACCCCTTCACCGACGCCAGCGCCGACGCTGCAAAGGCTCAACCCTGTGATCATCCTGCCCAATCCATAGACTGTTTCAGCAAAGGCGGGGAGAGGGGTCACTCAGCCATCGCACCAAGGAAGAGAGAGGTGATCAGGCCTTCCTGAACGCCCGCCAGAATGCCACCGTACAGCGACCCGATCAGCACCGTTTCCTCGCTCTCCGGCACCTCTTCAAGGTCAATGGCGTCCTGGTACAGAGCTTTCAGCATATCCGCCGTGTCACCGATCCCAATGCCGCGCGATGTTTTCCACTCACAGGGCGCGGTCGCGAAAATCGAGTAGACGGCTGCTTCCGAACCGGTCCCGGGATCCCTGGCCAGGCCGACCTGGACCCCGTACTGGGCGCAGAACAGGTCCCAGTGTTCCATCCCGTCGGCACCCCACAGCATGGGTTCGCCCATCGCTACCCACTCACCGGGGATCTCCCTCAGTTCCTTTTCCGTCATGCCGACGCGCAGGGGGCCGAAGGTCTCGGCCTCCAGGCTGAACCCCTCCGCCGCGGGGACAGCCGCGCTTCCGGCGGTCTCCGCCAGCGCTGCGGAAAGCCCTGAAAGCGCCAGTATCAGGCTCATCGCCAGGACAGAAACACACAGTATCCTTTTCATGTTCTTTCCTCCTTCATACCAGTGGCATATCCGTTGCAGAACCTGAAAGGGCGCCATCCTCCCATCATGGCCCGCATTCAGACAGCACGTTTCCGGTCTGAACGCAGGCCATGAAGGCCTTTGCGATCCAGCCGCGGGTCAGGACAGCTTCCCCAGCATCTCCAAGATGTCCCGCTCGCGCCGTTTCTCATTCCAGCTGATGACGGCGCTGGCGATAACCGTTCCGCCCTTCTCTTCGCAGAGCTTTTTCATCTGCTTCACGGCGGTGTTGCCGCCCATCCAGGGCAGGGGAAAGTGATGGGTCACATAGAGGCCGATCTTCTTTCCCTCAAGCGGGGGGAGGCCTGCCAGGTAGGCCTTCATCACCCCGGACAGGGAGAAGCCCCAGACCGGGGAGGCGAACACCAGATGGTCGAATCCCTCCGGAGACGGTTTCTCTGTCAGCCGGACCCGGCTGACGTCCGATTCAGGCTTTTCATTGCCGGCCCTGACCTGCAGCAGCTCCGCTTCCTGCCCCTTTCCCTTCATGGCTTCCTGCAGCCGCCTGGCGGCCTGCAGCGTGTTTCCCGTGTTGGAATAGACGATGATCCCCGTTTTCATGACGCGCTCCTTCAGCCGGTCACCGGCCTGTCGTATGTCTTGGGATGATCTCAGCAGTCATCCTATTGTATATGGATGCAGCATCAGAATGCAATCGGGTATGGAAAAGGTTTCAGGATCTCCCGGCCGGCCTCCCCGCGGCGCTGCAGTGAGCGCCGCAGGCTGAAGTCATGTCTCCACCAGCGTCCTGAAATAGTCCTCCGGCGTTTCCGCGCGTCGGATGAGTCGGTAATCCCCCTCCGGCGTGTACAGCACCTCTGCGCAGCGCAGGCGGCCGTTGTACTGATAGCCCATGGCGTGTCCGTGCGCCCCGGCGTCGTGGATGAGCAGGATGTCGTCCGGCTCGATCCTGGGAAGGCTCCGCTGGATGGCGAACTTGTCGTTGTTTTCACACAGCGCGCCGGTCAGGTCGACGACCTCCTCCCCTGGGGAAGCGCGCTTGCCGCAGACGCTGACGTGGTGGTAGGCGCCGTACATCGCCGGGCGCATCAGGTTGCTGGCGCTGGCGTCCAGGCCGATATAGGTGCGGTAGGTCTCCTTACGGTGGATGGCGCGGGTGACCAGCCAGCCGAAAGGGCCTGTGATCAGGCGTCCCAGTTCCGTTTTGATCGCGACGTCCCGGCGGGGGCCGAATGCTTTTTGATATTCCTCCCGGACAAGCCCGGAGACGCGCTGAAGGTCCACCGGGGACTCCTCCGGGCGGTAGGGGATGCCCAGACCGCCGGAGAGGTTGACAAACGCCAGCGGGATGCCGCACTCCGACTCCAGCTCCAGACCCAGTTTGAACAGCCAGGCCGCGCTGGAGGCGAAATACTCTTCATGCAGGGTATTGCTGACTGTCATCGCGTGCAGGGCGAAACGCCTCGCGCCCATCCGCTTCAGCTTTTCCAGCCCTTCCGGGATCTGGGAGGGCATCCAGCCGAACTTGGCGTCCTCCGGGTTGCCCATGATGCCGTTGTGCCTGTTGAGGTCACTGCCGGGGTTGACCCGGACACTGACCAGTTCCGGCACGCCGCTGTTTTTCGCCAGCAGGTCCACGTCGCTGCTGTCGTCCAGGTTGATGACCGCACCCAATTTTCGGGCAAAGGCCAGTTCGTTCCCGGGCATCGCGTTGGCTGAGAACATGATGTCCCCGTCCTTCGCCCCCAGGCGCTGGGCCAGGAGCAGCTCCGGCAGGGAGGAACAGTCCAGCCCGCAGCCCTCCTCCATCAGCGCCCGGAGGACAGCGGGGTTGGGCAGGGCTTTCACTGCGTAATACTCCCGGAAGCCCTCGTTCCAGGCAAAGGCGGCGTTCAGTTCCCGCGCGGCCTGACGGATGCCTCGTTCGTCATAAAGGTAAAAGGGCGTGGGAAAGCGCTCCGCCGCGGCCTCAAACACCCTGTCGTCCAGAGAGAAATTCGGCAATCCAGTACCCTCCTTTTCCGGATAAGTGAGTATAAAACAAAAAATCGGGCGGGTAAGCCATCCGGGCAACAAATACAGAATTGGAACTGAATAATGTTGGGGGCAGGGAGTTTTCTCCTGTCCCTGCGGGGTTTATCCCAGCGCGACGTCCAGGACCATCATCACGGTAAACCCGAGCGCCACACCGATGACGCCGATGTTGGAATGCCCGCCGTCCTGCAGATCGGGGATCAGTTCCTCCACCACGACGTAGATCATCGCGCCCGCGGCGAACGCCAGCAGGAAGGGCAGGATGGGCACCATGACGGAGGTGAGCAGCACAGTGATGAACGCGGCGGCCGGCTCCACGACACCGGACAGCGTGCCCAGGCCGAAGGCCTGCCATTTGGATACCTTTCCGGCCTTCAGCGGCATGGACACGATGGCGCCCTCCGGGAAGTTCTGGATGGCAATGCCCAGCGAAAGCGCCAGCGCCGCCGCGTAGGAGATGGAAGCATCGCCTGACAGGAACCCGGCGAACACGACGCCCACCGCGATGCCTTCCGGGATGTTGTGCAGCGTCACGGCCAGGAAGAGCATGGTGTTCTTACGCGCTGTGGAGGGGAGGCCTTCCGGTTCGTCAGCGCTGGAATGCTGATGGGGGATCAGGCTGTCCAGCAGCAGGAGGAAGAAAATTCCCGTGAGGAACCCACCCGCCGCGGGCAGCCAGGGGATGCCGCCCAGCTCCTCCGCCTTGGCGATCGCCGGCAGCAGCAGGGACCAGACAGAGGCGGCGATCATCACGCCGGAGGCAAAACCCAGCAGGGTCTTGCGGAACCAGGCTTTCATGTTCCCCTTGAGGAACAGCACCATCGCCGCGCCAAGCGTCGTGCCGATGAAGGGGAGGAGGATGCCAATCACGGTCTTTGCGGTCGGGCTCATACTGTGCAAGTCCTTTCTATCACAGCGCCTTGCGGGCTGAACTGCAGCCGGAGAGCCTGAAAACGGGGGAATCCGGCCCTGAGCGCGTCCCCGGCCGATGAGGGAAAAGCCGGGTCCCTGTACAGGCATATCAGGGATGAGCCGGCGCCGGAGATGAAGCAGGCTATCGCGCCGAGGGCTTCCATCTCTCCTGCCAGCGCCTCCCCCTCCCTGATGAGCGGGAAGCGGTACGGCTGGTGCAGCCTGTCCCGGCAGGCGGCGCGGATCATTTCCCCGTCGCCCGTCTCCAGGGCCTTTAAGAGAAAGGCCGTATGGGACAGGTTGTAGACGGCGTCTCCCCTGGATACCGTTTCCGGCAGCGCGCGGCGCGCTTCTTCCGTTTCCAGGATGAAATCGGGCACCAGCGCCAGAAGGCGGAGGTCCGGATGGACGGACGCCGGCAGGGACAGCGGCCTGCCGTCCTCCGTCACCGACACGCGCAGCCCCCCGTAAACCGCGGCCGCCGCATTGTCCGGGTGCCTCTCCATGCCCGCGGCCAGCGTGAAGGCCATGTCAGGGGAGAGGAGGAGATCTCTCAATGCCTTTGCTCCCAGGATGCCCGCGACGACGCAGGCGGCACTGCTGCCAAGGCCGCGGGCGGGGGGGATGGGGGAGGCGATGTGGAGGCGCAGTCCGCGGGGGCGTTCTCCAAAGTGTTCCAGCGTCCTGAGGAAGGCCTGGTATACCAGATTGCCGGCACCTGTATACTGCGCCTCACAGCCGGTGATGGCAAGCCCTTCATCCATTTCCTCAAAGCTGAAGCGGGCGAAAAGGTCCAGCGCAGCGCCCAGGCAGTCAAACCCCGGGCCCAGGTTGGCGGTGGTGGCGGGAACGCGGACAGTCACCATGACGACGCCCTTCTGAGCACGTCCGCCGACAGGTCTTCCTTTTGGATGACGTCCTGATGAACTTCGCGACGCCTGGCCAGGTTTCGCAGGAAAGCCGGCAGAGGACGCCTGATCTTCCTGGCCAGCTGACCCGGCAGACGGGATTCGTCCTCCGTCAGGGACATGCCCAGCGCGCGGCAGACGGTCCGGGGGAACTTGAAGGGCGAGGCGGTTGCCAGCGTCACGCACAGGTGCGGCAGAGCCGGCAGCATCGACAGGGCGTGATGCGCTGCGGAAGTGTGCGGATCCATCAGGTAGCGGTTGGCTTCCCACATGATCCGGATACCGTCCAGCGTCTGTGCGTCCGTCGCGGAATAGCCGGTGAAGGTCTCCCGGATCAGTCGCATCGCGTCTTCCCCGACCGTAAAACAACCGTTCCTTCTATGCACTTCCATCATCCGGCGCACTTCCCCGGCGTCCCGCGCGCTCACCAGGTACAGCAGCCGCTCCAGGTTGCTTGGGATGAGGATGTCCATGGAGGGGGAGAGGGTTTGATACAGCGGCCGCCGGCTGTCAAAAAAGCCGGTACGCAGAAAATCGGTCAGGACGCTGTTGAAATTGGAGGCACAGACGATCCGGCGGATCGGCATGCCCATCTGTTTGGCCAGATACCCCGCCAGCGCGTCCCCGAAATTCCCGGAGGGCACGATGAAGTCGATCCGCTCCCCGGGCCGGGCTTCGCCCCGGAGGAGCAGCTCACGGCACGCGTACACGTAGTAGACGACCTGTGGGATCAGCCTGCCGATGTTGATGGAGTTGGCGCTGCTCAGGCGCATATGGTTCGGCAGGCCCTCGCCGCCCCGGGCGAACACCGCCTTGACCCCGGCCTGCGCGTCATCAAAGCTGCCCTTCACGCCCACAGCCTGGATGTTGTTGCCCGCCATGGCCGTCATCTGCAGCCTTTGCACCGGGCTGACGCCGTCCCGGGGATAATAGACCAGCACCCTGAAACCGGGCACGCCCCGGAAGCCCTGCATCGCGGCCGATCCGGTGTCCCCGCTGGTCGCGGTGAGCACCAAATACTCCGTCTGATTATCCAGCCTGTCCCGCGCCAGGGCCATCAGCCGCGGCAGCGCCTGCAGCGCGACGTCCTTGAAGGACCCTGTCGGGCCGTGGAACAGTTCCAGAAAGCGGATCCCGTTCATGCTGACCAGCGGAGTGACCTCCGGCGTGTCAAAGGCGCCCGCATACGCGTCCCCGGCCGCTCCCTCCAACTCCCCGCGGGTGAAATCCGGCATCAGGGCTGTGAACACCTCCGCCGCGAGCAGGGGATAGGGAAGGGACTGGCTAAGCAGAGGGCTTATGTCCGGCAGTTCATCCGGCAGGTAGAGCCCGCCGTCAGGCGCGATGCCGGAAAGCAGCGCTTCGGAAGCGCTCACCGGGGGGCTCATTCCGCGGGTGCTGACGTAATGCATGGCGCGACTCTCCATACCTGGTTTTATACTCGAATTTCGTTCCTCACGCAATCATTCTATGGCAGTAAACTGCTCAGGCGGCAGAAGAACCGACGGAGGACAGGGATGAAATCCGCAGTTTTTTCCGCCTAATGAAGATTCTCAAAAAAATCGTTTCCTGCCGAATCCGGGCCTACGGTTGATGAGTGCAGACCAAAGAGGCTGCAGTCATATGGGCCGGAATCATCCACCACATACTCTGTCCGGCGTTGGGAGACATGACGTTCAAAGGCGCGCACAGCGACGGAGAAGCCTGTTTCGCCATTGAAGCTGGACAAAGGCTGATGCCAGTCCATCTGAAGCGGTCTGTCGCTGAACAAGTGCAGGTAGAGTTTGTAAACTTGCCAGGGTTCCCCGGTTTTAGGGCGGAAACTCGGATCCGCTGCCAATTGGAAAGCCTTGATCGCTGCGTCGGCACAGACACGATGGGCGCCGTGCCCGTATTCTCCCTTCTGATCGTGGGTCAGGAGCACGCGGGGCCGATAGACGCGGATGAGGTCGACCAACCGGCGCAATACGGCATCCTCGTTCCAGATCCTGTACATCCCGCTTCGAGTCAGGGAGAAACTGTTTCTCAGCGTACCCATTTCCGGGTAATACCTTACCCCGCACAGCCATAGACCGTCCAGTGCTTCATTCTTGCGCTCCGCTGCAGTGTTGGCCATATACACGACAATGACCTTTTTTCCCTGCTCCCCTGCGTAAACGGGGAGCGTGCCTCCAAACCAGAGCAGTTCATCGTCCGGATGCGCTGCCAGCAGCATCAGGTCCGCATCCCCCCGCATATGTTCCCACACCTGGACCCAGTCAGGCAGCTCCCCCTGATCCAATACGCGGATCTCCGAAACGCACATCGTCTTTTTTTGGTTCCGGGGAGCATTGCAGACCAGGCGGAAGTCGGTGAGTCCGGGCAGGGGGATGAACTGATTGAAAAACCTGTCCTGCGTGTTCGAGAACAGTTCTTTCCACCCGCCGTTCTCATCCGGTACCTGGATGGACCAGTCCACAATGACCTCTGCCCAGGATACGTAGATTCCGAACGAGGGCGAGTCTTCCGGCGTTTGAACACGGATCCAGCCCCGAAGAGCGGAACGCCAGTAGGTGGCGTAGTTTGCGTCAGTGAGAAAGGCTTTCTTCTTTGTTGCGCCGGATACAGTGATCTCACATGCCGCGGTCATGTCTTCGGCTTTTGCCAAACCCTCCGCGGGGGACCCCGTACAGTGAAGGAAGAGAATAAAAAGCACAAGGATGAACACCGACGGTCTTTTCATAGCCTCTCCTATTCTTTCGTCCGCTCGATTATAGTGTCCTTTGCTTCAAGCGTCAACGAAAGAGCTGAACTCATCTCTGCCAACAGCAAGTTGTTATGGTACTATAAGGGAGCAACACTCGGAGGGGGACTTCAGAGTTGACAATTGGTTCTGCCCATCAGGATCGGACCGTCTCTCAGCTGAGGCAGCGTGCCTTGATAACGCTGCTTCTTGTTCCTCTGCTGATCATCGTGCTGGTCCCAGCCTTCGGTACAGCGGAATACCTGTTTCAGGTGACCGAAGAAGGAACAGAGACCCCCGTCCCCCTGCCCACCGCGACCCCCCTGCCCGCCGAAGGCCCCCCTCCGTTTGAGGCCTGGCCGCCGCTTGACGGACAGGGTTTCCTGGCGGTGACAGAGGAGAATGGCGGGGAGTTCGTGTTTGCGGATGAAAAGCTGGGGCGGTGGATCTACCTTTCCGCGGACCTGCGGGTGGACATCCGGCGTTTCAGCGCCCGCGTGAAGTGGCGTAACCTGGTCTGGTATATCGCGGATATTTTCTTCAGGGGGGAGCAGGCCTTCCGCGCGGTCTCAGCGGACCCGGCGAACCCCTCCCGCGTCCTGAGCAGGCCGGAGGCCATCGCGGCGGACAACCGGCTGGTCTATGCGCAGAACGGCGACCTGTTCTCCTGGCGGCTATACAACAAGGACCGCACAGGGCTGATCATCAGGGACGGCAAGGTGCTGCACGAGGACACCTACACGCACGCTGTCGCTAAAATACCGCCGCTGGACGAGCTGGCGCTGTTTACGGACGGGCATGTTGAAATGCGCGTCCCGGGAGAACTGGACGCGCAGGGCTACCTGGACCGGGGGGCTAGGGATGTGCTGGCCTTCGGGCCCATCCTGTTCCGTGAGGGGGTGGCCGACAGCCGGTTGGAAGAGAGTTTTACGCACCTGGAGCCGCGCAGCGCCATCGGGGTCGTCGGCCCCGGACATTTTGTGGGCATCATGGTGGAGGGGCGCAACAAGCGCAGCGCGGGTTC
>CAUJDI010000048.1 GCA_963169565.1 Bacillota bacterium
CAACGCGAAGGAGGAAGCGAACAAGAAGGCGCGCAACATCATCACCATGGCCATCCAGCGCTGCGCCTCCGACCACGTGGCGGAGACCACGGTCTCGGTCATCTCCCTGCCCAACGACGACATGAAGGGCCGCATCATCGGCCGTGAGGGCCGCAACATCAGGGCCCTGGAGCAGGCTACGGGCGTGGACCTGATCATCGACGACACCCCCGAGGCGGTCATCATCTCCGCCTTTGACCCGATCCGGCGCGAGACCGCCCGGATCGCCATCGAGAAATTGCTCTCTGACGGGCGCATCCACCCGGCGCGCATCGAGGAAGTGGTGGAGAAAGCCAGGAAGGAGATCGACGAGCAGATCAAGGAAGCCGGCGAGCAGGCGGTGTTTGAGACCGGCCAGCACGGCATCCATCCGGAGATCGTCAAGCTGCTGGGCCGCATGCGCTACCGCACCAGCTACGGACAGAACGTGCTGAAGCACTCCATCGAGGTCGCCCACCTGGCGGGCCTGATGGCGGCGGAGATCGGCGCGGACGTCCAGCTGGCCAAGCGCGCGGGTCTGCTGCACGACCTGGGCAAGGCGATCGACCGGGAGCAGGAGGGCACCCACACCGAGCTGGGCGGGGAAATGGCCCGCAAGTACCGGGAGAACCCCGAGGTCATCCACGCCATCCTGGCCCACCACAACGACGTGGAGCCGCAGACCGTCGAGGCGGTGCTGGTGCAGGCGGCGGACGCCATCTCGGCGGCCCGCCCGGGCGCCCGGCGCGAGATGCTGGAGAACTACATCAAGCGCCTTGCCAAGCTGGAGGAGATCGCCAATTCCTTCGCAGGGGTTGAAAAGAGCTTCGCCATCCAGTCCGGCCGCGAGGTGCGCATCATGGTCAAGCCCGAGGACGTCAACGACGAGGGCGTCCGCGTGATGGCCAAGGAAGTCGCCAGACGCATCGAAAACGAGATGGAGTTCCCGGGTCAGATCCGCGTGAACGTCATCCGCGAGACCCGCAGCGTGGAACTGGCGAAATAATCCTTGGCAGACATCCGGCGGGCCGCAGGAGCGGCCCGCTTTTTTGCTGTGAACGAAGCGGCGGGAGGGAATCAACGACCCTTGAGTTTCCCTGAGGATACCTGGGGAGTTCCTCCCCGGACCCTGGAATCAAAGGGAGTCTGCGATGTGCTGGATTATTTGCCATAAGGTTCAGGTGCTGTGGATTTGAGTTGGCCGTATATTGGGGAACAGGCGCAGTCCAATGCTGACCGAGCCTGTTTTTTGGGTGTGTCTCCTGACGTTATTTGATCACGGTGATGCGCCCCTGCGGATGCGCGTACTGCTCCCCGACCACACCGCACAGGACGGCGGTCGTATAGTTCACCAGGGCATCTTCCAGCGCGACGCCGGTTGGATACCCGCTGGTGGCATTGGGGTAACGGAAGGCATAGTAGGTGTCGCCGCCCGCCGCCGTAAAGTCGTTGGTGGCGATGGTGTAGACAGCCTCAGGGTCAAACGGTTTGCCGCCGACAGACTCGACGGTCACGCGGCTGCCGGGCCTGGCGGGCCTGAAGCAGGTGGAATCGGGATATTTATCGGCGGCTTCAAAGGGCACGGCGGTGTTGACGCTGAAGATCATGCCGGACACCTGCGGGAATGCGCCGATGGCCTTGGGCGTGCTGGAAGTGGCCGCTTCCAGGGCTTCCAGGAGCTCGGCGCCGGTCACGTCCAGCACGGCCACCTGGTTCCCGAACGGGAACACGGTCTTCATGTCGTTCATGCTGATCTCGCCGATGGCGATGCCGGCACGGATTCCGCCCCCGTTGGTGAGCGCCGCGTCGACCCGGTCACCCAGCGCCTGCCGCGCGGCCCAGAGGATGGCGTCCGCCGCGAAATCGCCCAGGTTGGTCTCCTCCGTGCGGTTGCCGGGATCGCGTTCCCCGTTGAGCGGCACGTCCGTCCTGGCGAACACCCTGGACAGTTCCTCCCTGACGGCTCTGTCGGCGCTGCTGACCAGTTCGTCGACGTCCCTGTCGAGCCGGGCTGTCAGCACTGCGCTGTAAAGAGCGCCGTCATATTCGACCGTCACGCCTTCTTTGAGGCCGCTGAACAGGGCGGCCGTGAACTTCCCGCCCTCATAGGTGACCACGCCCAGGTTCTTCCCGTATTCGCTGGCGCTGACCAGCAGGGTGTCTCCCACTGTCTGGCCCTTGTCCATGGCCGTGTGGCTGTGCGCGTCGATGAACAGGTCGATGCCCGTCACCTTCTCCAGCAGGTCGGTGGAGCGGTTGGGCGCGCTTTCCGTATCCGTGCCCAGGTGACCCAGCAGGATAACGACGTCGGCCCCCGCGGCCTTCAGCGCATCGGCCTGCGCCTGCGCCACCGCGTACAGGGCATCCCCCTGGGGGATGTCGATGCCCCTCACCTTGTCCGGGTGGGCCTTGGTGAGGGTTTCGGGGGTGGTCAGGCCGAACACACCCACCTTCATGCCGTTTGGCATCTCAAACAGCCTGCTGGCCTGGAAAACAGGTTCGCCCCCGATGCGGTTGGTGACGTTGGCGGCCAGGATGGGGAACCCCGCCATCCCGGCCAGCTGTCTGAGGTTGTCGACGCCCCAGTCGAACTCATGGTTGCCCGGCGCCATCGCGTCATAACCCGCGGCGTTCATGAACGCGACCGCGTTCCTGCCGTAGCCGAGGTTGACCAGGGACGTTCCCTGCGAGGCATCGCCCGCGTCCAGCAGAAGGACGGAATCACCCGCCGCTTCCAGGTCTTTCTTATACTGTGCAATGGCCGCGTAACCGAGGACGCCGTCCGCGGCGCTGGCTACGGCACGCCCGTGCATATCGTTGGTATACAGGATCACCAGCCTGCCCGGGGCGGTCTCCGCCGCGCCAAAGCCATAAAGGCCGAGCGCCATCGCCAGAGACAGCAGCATGGCAACGCAACGCCTCCTCATGTCCCGAACCGCCTTTCCTTTTGGTTTCCAATTTTCGATTTCTGCGCCTGCGCATCCCGCGGGGCCCGGGGTTCATTCACGCTTCCGCTCAGGTTCCGGCCTGATGATAGGGATATTGCCGTGATCCTGTCAAGAACGGGAAAAGCGGGTGCAGATCCCCTGCGTTTTGATGGGCTGTTCCCTTTCACTTCAGCCTGCCACCCGCCTCCCCTGAACCCGGCCTATGTTTTTATTGCGCGCAAATGCGGGCAGGAATATAATCAGCATACAAAGAATGCTTGTATCCGTCCCGACTGCATGATCATCCCATGTCCGACCGCATGACCATTCCTTTCCTGACAAACGCATACGCCAGGCTGGACCTGTGAGAAGGAGGGCAATTCCATGAAGAAGACATTGGCTCTCATCCTGCTGTTCACGCTGCTGACTCCGATGGCTTGGACGATAGGCCCGCATATGTCGCGGGCAGAGCCGGCGGACGGGACGACGAGCGTCCTCATGATCGTATCACTGGATAAAAAACTACCCAAGGCGGGAAAGACGAACGGGATGGGATATTACCTGATGACGCTGAACCCCGCCAAGAACGAGCTGCTGTTCACCTCCTTCCCCTACAACCTTGCGGTGGAGATGCCGGGGAAGAAGGGGCCGGTCAGCAAGCAGCTACAGTTCGCGTGCAAGGAGCTTGGCCCCCAGGGCGCTGTGGACGTCCTGATGAAAGCGTTCGGAATCTCCATAGACCACTGGCTGCTGATCAACATGAACGCCCTGGCGGAACTGGTAGACCTGGCCGGCGGGGTCGAGGTGAACCTCGAGAACCTTTCCATCAACAAGAAGGCCGGTGACCTGAGGTACATGGTGAGCAAGCCGATGGAGAAGATCAAGGAACCGGGGCAGCAGCTGCTCAACGGCGTCCAGATGATGGCTTACATCAGCGACACCTATTACGACCGGCCCACGATCCTGGTGGAGGAAGCGCGGTTCCGGGAGAGGCATGAGGTCCTCATCCGCGGCATCGTCGCGGGGCTGCGCGGCGCCGGGATGGACACCCCCGGGCTGATCGCCGCTGTTTTCACCGGCTTTGGGAAGCATTACATGACCGGGCTTGACCTTCAGACCCTGGCGGACATCCCGCTGAACAGACTGACCGGGTGTCTCGTGAACGAGCCCCGTTTCCTCCATGTTCCGGCCGTGATCGCCTCAACCAAAACGGACAACGGCTGGGAGTCCATCGGGTACACGCAGGAGGATGTCCAGGCGGTCCAGGCGTTCATCGCCCCGTGATCCCGGGACTTTGTGGAATCATAGTGCAACTGACCCGCACAGACGCGCTGATCCTTGTCCGGAACGCAGCCGAGAACGGCGACAGGCGGCGAAGGATTGATGGGTGGAGCAGTGTGGATCGAGACGCGATCGGTTTACAAAGGTGTTTACAGGCATACCAGACTGGCTGAAAGGGAGGGAAAACGGAATGAAAAGATGTTCCGGTTACCTGTGTTTCCTGCTTGCGCTGTTGCTGCTGCCCGCTTTGACAGCGCCCGTTCGCGCACGGGCAGCGGACGTGTTTGACTATATGCCGCTGTCAGACGGGTCGGGCGCCGTCCTCACCAAATACAACGGAAAAGACGCCGTCGTGGTGATCCCCGGCACCCTGGGCGGGCTTCCGGTGCTCCAGATCGGGAACAAGGCATTCCAGAAATGCGATTTCATCCAGTCCGTGCAGTTTCCCGAGGGGCTGAAGGCCATCGGGGATTACGCTTTCCATGGCTGCAAGGCGCTGCAGGACCCCGTCCTGCCAGATTCCCTGGAAGTACTGGGCAAATGGGCTTTCGCCGGTTGCTTCATCCTGAAGGGCATTCGCCTTCCAGCTAACGTCTCCATGATCGGCGACGCGCCGGTGACCGCCTGCACTTCGCTGGAGCAAATCGAGGTAGACCCGCTCAACCCCTTCTTCGCCTCCGTGGACGGAGCGCTGTACAGCAAAGACCTCCGCACGCTGCTGGCGTATCCGCCCGGCCGGACGGAAACGCACGTCAGCCTGCCCCAGGCTGTTGAGAACATCGCCACCCGGGCCTTCGCGGGGTGTAGGAACCTGGAGGAAGTGTCCTTCCCCGCGGGCCTGAAAACCATCGGACCGACCGCCTTCTACACCTGCGAGAACCTGCGCGAGGCGCCGCTGCCGGAAGGCCTTGTCTCCGTCGGCGCGGGCGCCTTCTACTGGTGCTCCGGCCTTCGTGAGATGACGCTGCCCGCAACGCTGGTGGAGGTCGAACCCATGGCCTTCATCGACCTGGCCGGCCTCACAGCGTTCGAGGTGGCGCCGGGCAACCCCGTGTTTTCCGCGCCGGGCGGCGCGCTGTACAACAAACGCGACCGGCAGTTCGTAGCCTGGCCGCCCGCGAGCCCCATCACGCAATACACGATCGAGGGCGGGACGCTCTCCATCGCGCCCAGCGCGTTCATGAACTGTACCACCCTCACCGACGTTACCCTGCCCGACGGGCTGCTGGACATCGGGGCCGACGCCTTCCGCAACTGCAAAGGCATCAAAACGATCGCCGTCCCCGCGTCGGTCACCGCCATCGGCGACGGCGCGTTCACGGTGTGGGAGGGCGAGATCGCCCTGCAGGTGCGCGACCCCTCTTCTGCCCTGCTGTACGCGCAGCAGAACAGCCTGCCCTACGAGATCATCCCCTGACAGGCGATCGGCACAAGGCGGCCGCGCGCAGGGCAAGCCGCTGTGTCATGTTGAAAACACAGTAAAAAGCACAGGGGATGGTTCCCTGTGTTTTCTTTGATGTATTGGCTTAGCTGCGACAAAGAACAGCGCGCTACCCGCAGAGGATTGGGTTTAAGAACAGAAACATGCCGACGCGAAGAGAAGCGATTGTCCGATGCTCTCAAAACCATCCCCGCTTTTTCTAGGCAGTGTGAATTGCTTCAGTGAAAGGCTGACCTTCGCTCTGCTCCTGAATGATCCGCCGCCTGTCAACACCCCGCAGTTTGACGTGATCGATCCCCGGGCTGCTTTGCTTTCCTATGCTTCCCGGCATGATCCCGCTTCCTGTGCATACCAATGGTCCGCCTGAGTCGTACTGCTCGGACGGACGCCTGTTCATTCAGCACATAGAAAATGCGTGATCATGGAGAACACAGTGAACCGCCCCCTTTATATTTGTATTTTCGTCCCCTTTGTTCCCAAATGATCTGGGCTACTGCGTAACCAACTGCCCCCCGACCCATGTTGCAAGAACATGCGGATTGTCTTTGGACAGCTCTTCCGGGGGAACAGTGTACAGGTCTTTTTCATATATCACGATGTCGGCCTTGTATCCGATATGGAGTCTGCCGACATTCGCTTCGCGGGTCGTGGCGTAGCCCCCTGTCGTGAAGCCCTCGATCATGTCCCGCATCGTCAGAGGCTGGTTATCAGGGTTGTGCGCACCGGTCAGGGCCACCCTCATGATTTCAGTCGGCCAGCTAAGGGCCTCGGTGTTGGAAGCGTAATCAGTGGAGAAGGCCAGCGTGATGCCCGCATCCTGCATCTTTTTGTATGGGTAGGATCCCTGGGCATGCTCACCGTAATAATATACCGTTTGCTCCCTTTGGGCTTCCCAGTGAAGCGAAGGCTGAACCCCGGCGATGACATTGGGACCCAAAAGCTTCATTCGGGCAATTTGCCCGTCTGTAATGAGGCCGAGATGGTAGAGAGTCTGTCTTCCGGTCAGGCCGCCGTTCTTTTCCTTAACCGCTTCAATCGCGCTGAGAACAGCATCGATGGCTTTGTCTCCGCCGACATGATAATGCATGTCCAGACCAAGCTCCTCGGATTTTTCAAGGATCCTGTATAGATTGTACTGCTCGCCTTTTGAGTCGTCGGTGGTGACCGCGTTCAGGGCAAATACATTCGGCCAGCTGGTCCAGGCGCCCCCCTGGCCCGCCGCTCCATCCACAAAAAGCTTCAGACCGGAAAAGTGGACCAAATCGGTGTCATCACCGGCGTTGCGGTACCCTTCAATGTCATCCAGGCTGAAGAACGTGTACGCATAATTGACCCGTAAGGGGAGCGCGCCCTCGCTCTCCAATTGCCGGCACAAATCCGGTCGCATCGTTCGCCCCATTGGCCCGCCCATCAAGTCGACGATGGAGGTATAGCCCATTTTTGACCACTTTTTCATCAACGCGGCGGCATAGGGTTTGATCTGGTCGTCCTTTACCAGGGGGAATATTGCCTTGTTTCCAACGATCGCTCCGGCGGTCTCCCTGAGCATGCCGGTCGGTTGGCCGTTCTCCTTCAGGATCTTCCCCCCGGGGGGATCAGGTGTTGTTTTATCCAAACCGCTTAGTTTCATGGCAGCCGTGTTGACGATGTAGCTGTGCCCCAACTGATCAGCGATCATCACCGGGCAATCAGGCCCGGTCGCCTGATCCAGCACCTTTAAGTCAGCGAGGGTCCAGTCATTGTCATAGTCCTGGAGCACAAAACCGTGGGCCATCACCGGGGTGCCGGGGGCGACTTTTTTGCATTGATCCCCGACAATCTCAGCAATTTTTACCGGATCCGTCTCCTTGCCCGTGGGCACCATGATGCTTCCCGCTACGGCCATGGTGATCAGGTGCACATGGCTGTCGTAGAACCCTGGGTAAGCTGCCGCCCCTTCCAGATCGATGAGCTCCGCATGCGGATAGGCCTGCGGATCAACGTCTATTCCTGCAACGACGCCATCCTGCACCAGCAGGCTGCGCACTTTCGTATCCGCATCAATATAGATCGAGCCGTTGACAAACAGGGTTGTTTTTGCAGGCGCAACTGAAGCATCGCCGCATGAAACCAGGGCAACGGCAATGATCAGCCCAATGAGCAGAACAGTCCTTGATTCAACATGGAACGATAGATCTTTCATATTGCAGCAAGCCTCCATTCATGTGAAGTTCTATGAGCTCCGAGCCTTACTTACCGCATCATAATGCAAATATTCCGATACTTGGCTGCACGTATTTTTCGATCCAACAACTGAGTTGAGCAGACAATTAGTTTTTGTGGATTAATCGTAATCTTTCAATCATAGTTTGTCAATTATGTCATCTGCCAGTCACTTGATTGAGGACTGCGGCTTTATTTGTCGATGCAATATTATGAATAATGGAAAGTGCTGGAAATCTTCCGGGCTGGCTGTGCCCGGTTATCACGTCCTCACAATGGTTCGTATCCATTTCATGGACGGTTTGAGCCTCTCCCGCGGCGGATCGCTACTGTCCCAGCCCGAAGTCCGCGCTCTGGGCAATGGCTTTGAGCGTGCTGGACATACCGGGCTTCAGCCCGGAGGGGGCGGAAAGCGTCAGTGTAAAACCGATCCCGCCGGCCTGTGTCTGGCAGGTCAGCCGGGTGCCCTCGGTGTTGGCGTACAGCAGGAAGACGGCCTGGGAGGTGTAGAAGACCTCCGCCTTTGCACCATTCTGTGACGATGCGATACCGAGCAGTTCCGCTTCACCCAGCAGGTTGTAGTCCCCCCCGCTTTGGGACAGCGAGAGGGCCAGGGTGTACTCGCCCGTGACGTCGTAGGCCTTCAGGTACAGGCCCTCTCTTCTGAGCTGATCCGTGGACAGGCCGTAGAGCCGGAGGACGGGGTCGTCCGGCGGCGTGTTCCGGGTGATGACGTCAAGGGAAGCGGGCAGGGAGAGGAACAGGCCGTATTCCGGGATCTGCGCCTCCGTCGCGCCTGCCGGCAGCGCCCGGGTGATGAACAGCAGGGCGATGAGCAGCAGTGACAGGATGGTGCGGGGTGTTTTCCGTTTCATGTCAGCCATTCCTTCCATACGATGCCTTGTACCCATACAACGGGTTGGCGGGGGGTTTCCTTCGCAGCGCTTCCCCGTGCCGGACTCAGAGCGCGGCGATCCCTTCCTCCGCTTTGCGCATGACGTCAACGACGCCGTCGCAAAAGCGGTCGAACTCCGGGTCCTCTGTCTGCTTCTCGGGCATCGCCATCAGCGCTTCCAGCGAGAGGCGGACGCCCTGGTCAAAGCGCGTCCTGGCCGCGAAGCCCGGCACGAGACGTTTTATTTTGCTGTTGTCAAACAAAGCGCTGTGGGCCTTGTCCCCCAGCAGGCCGCCGGCATAGTCGTAGTTTTTCGCTTCTGCCAGAAGCGTGCTGGGCACGTGGCAGGGGATGAAGGGACGATCCAGGGCCTCGGAGAGGATGCGGTGGATCTGGTTCCAGCTGAGCGCCTCATCGCTGGTGATGTGGACGGCTTCCCCCAGGGCGTGGTCGTTCCCCATCAGGCCGATAAAGCCGTCAGCGAAGTCATCCGACCAGGTGACGGTCCACAGGCTGGCGCCGTCCCCGGGGATCAGGATGGGTTTCCGTTCCAGGACGCGCCTGATGACCTGCCAGGGCCCTTTCGTGCCGTGGACGGCCAGGGGCAGGGTGCCCGGCCCGTAGGTGTGGCTGGGCCTTACGATGGTCACGGGGAAGACCTGCCGGTCCCAGGCGTCCATCAGCAGCTTCTCACACGCGATCTTGTTCTGGGAATACTCCCAGTAGGGGTTGGACAGAGGGGTGCTCTCTGTGATGACCGGGCCGCGCGGCGGCTTCTGGTAGGCGGAGGCGGAGGAGATGAAGATGTACTGCCCCACCCTGCCGTCAAACAGGCGGATGTCCCGGGCCGCCTCATTGGGATGATAGGCGATGAACTGCGCGGCCACGTCGAACGTCCGACCGGCCAGGGCCGCCTTCAGCGCCTTCTCGTCATGCACGTCGCAGGCGACATGCTCCGCGCCGGGAACCAGGCTGTTCCTGCTGCCGCGGTTGAGCAGGGTGACTGTCCATCCCTGCGCGAGCAGTTTTCTTGTGATGGGCAGGCTGATGGTGCCCGTCCCGCCGATGAGCAATGCGTTCATTCAGCTTCCCTTTCCATATGCCCTGCGGGCGTCTGCTGTTGTCTCCAATATTGTACCTGAGGCGCGGAACCGGTGCAAGCACGCGCTGGCACCCCCATGGATGGGAACCAGATTTGACA
The DNA here is from genome assembly GCA_963169565.1 of Bacillota bacterium. Classification (GTDB taxonomy): domain Bacteria; phylum Bacillota; class Clostridia; order Christensenellales; family Aristaeellaceae; genus UBA6115. The sequence goes on from CAUJDI010000048.1 coordinate 9,966, forward strand.
GGCGGCTTTCCTATTCCGTATAATGAGGCATCATAGCGTTTCCGCGGATAGCCGGCGGAGAAGAGGAGACCCGTTTGCCCCCCATGAAGGATTTCAACGCGCTGGACGTCTCGGCGGACCTGATGAAGGCGCTTGTCCGGATGGGCATCAGCGTGCCCACCCAGATCCAGCAGGAGACCATTCCCCCCATGATGGCGGGGCGCGACATCATTGGCATCGCGCCCACCGGCACCGGCAAGACCATCGCCTTCGGCATCCCGATGCTGGAGTACATCAGCCTGACGGAGACCAGGGTGCAGGAGCTGGTGATCGCGCCGACCAGGGAACTGGCGCTGCAGATCGAACAGGAACTGACCGACCTGGGCCATTTCATTCCCCAGATCCGCATCGCGGCGCTCTACGGCGGGCAGCCGATGGCCAAACAGATCAACCAGCTCAAGCGCCGCCCGCAGATCGTAGTAGCGACGCCGGGGCGGCTGCTGGACATGGTCAACCGCGGGCATGTTCACCTGGACCACGTCCACACGATGGTGATCGACGAGGCGGACGAGATGCTCAAGATGGGCTTTGTCAAGGACGTCACCAGGATCATCGAGCTGGTGCCGGCCAACCGGCAGCTGGTGATGTTCTCCGCCACGACCAATTCCGACGTGATGACCATCTCCTGGAAGTACCAGCAGGAACCGGTGGAGATCACCGTGGAAGCCACCAAGGAGAACCGCCCGCAGATCACCCAGTACACGATGGTGGTGGGGCGGGAGGAGAAGATGGCTGCGCTGCAATACCTGCTGGACTCGGATGAGTATGACCGGGTGATGGTGTTCGTGAACACCAAGTTCATGACCCAGCGGGTGTGCGACAGGCTGAAGAAGCAGGGATACCAGGCGGACGCGCTGCACGGCGACATCCGCCAGTCCCAGCGGACGCGCATCATGAACGACTTCAAGCGCGGCAAGTTCCCTGTCCTGATCGCAACCGACGTGGCCGCCCGCGGCATCGACGTGGACGACGTGGAGGCGGTGATTAACTACGACCTGCCCAACGAGAATGAGTATTACCTGCACCGCATCGGCCGCACCGGCCGGGCCCGCAAGCACGGGGTCTCCTTCACGATGCTGACCTTCCAGGAGACGGTCCGCATGGACGAGATCCTGAAATATATGCAGACCAAACCCACCCCGCTTCACTTTGACGAGGCGAAGATCCTGTGCCGGGCGGACGGGGAGGCGTTCTTCACGGCGGTGTGACTTCGCCATGGTGTCTGCGGATGCTTTGGCGTTTGGAAGGACGGGCGTTTTCGCTTAGCCTTGAGAATGCAGGGAATGAGTTGCTTCGCATACTTCACTGCCCGCCCGGCAAAGCCGATTGAAACGATTCCAGTCAGAGGGCTGTGCCATCTCAACCTCCCCTTTCAAAAGATTGTTTCATCCTTGGGGGCAGCCAAGAGCTGCTTTTTATACTAGAGACGAGTTTGCTGTCGATCAAAAGGCATCCCCTTGCATTGCGCCGGGGATGCCTGTGTTTTGCTGTATCCATTGATGATTTGTGATTCCAGGATCCGGGGAGGAACTCTCCGGACGGGGTCTGGGGACGCTGTCCAGACGTATTCTCAATACTCCCCCGTACTACCCGTTCCTACTGAAGGATCGCCGCCCGGAAGGCTTCGAAAAACTCCGGGCAGGACCAGGTGCCGCAGGCGCTGAGGCTGTCGCCGGAAACGGCCAGCTGCAGCACCACGCCGCTGCCGTACTGCACCAGAAGGGCCTTATCGCTTTCGCGGCTCTGGCTGCCCTGATACACGGCCCGGCTGGTCAGGAGGTCCATCAGCCGGGCTACGGCTTCCGGGTCGCTTACGGTGCCCTCACCGGAGAGCTGAAGCGTTTCAGCGCCGCCGGGCAGGGTATCCCTGAGCCCTTCGCTGCCCACCAGCGCGGCGCCCGAGAAGGAGACCCGCTGGAAGAGGCGGAGGGAACCGTCCACGGGGGCGGCCACAGCGGCCCTGCCCATCCCGGATACCGCGTATACGGGAGCGCCCATGCCGGCTGTGTTGCTCAGCGTGCTTCTGCCCATGTCCAGCGCGGGCTCGCCGGTGAACACTTCCACGCTGCCCAATTGCTCCTCCTTCAGGGCGGACACATCCGTGGGGTGGGTGAGCAGGCGGTAATAGCGTCCGTCCAGCCGGATGAGCGGGAAATTGGCGCCGGAACCCTGAGCCCAGATGCCCTGATAGGCAGGCGTCTTCGCCTCCGACAGCATCAGGCTGCCGCGGGGCAGGTCCGCCGCCATGCGGGTGCCGTCAGGGAGAGCGGGGCCTGAGGAGAGGACGTTCACCGCCGGGACGGCAGGTTTCAGCAGTCCCGGTAGAGCCAGGGCGGACAGCCCGATGACCAGGGCCAGCGACAGCGCGAAAGCCAGCGCGCGGTTCATGCGCGGCTGGGTCCGGGCGCGCTCGGGCTGAGCCGCTTTCATCTGAGCGCGATGAAACAGGGCGGGGCCGGCGGTCAGCCCGCCCAGCGTCTCGTCCGCGACCTGCCTGAGTGTTTCCAGCTTGATCAAACTTCATCGCCTCCGTTGAGGTATTGCCTGAGCTTCTGCCTTCCGCGCGACAGCCGGCTGGAGATGGTGCCTGCGGGAAGACCGAGGACGTCGGCGGTCTCCTCCGTGCTCAGCCCCTGGTAATAGTACAGCAGGAAGACCTCGCGCTCCGGCGCCGGCAGGGCGGATACCGCCTGCATCAGCGCTTCTTTTTCCAGCCTGTCCTCGATCCGGTCCTCATCCGGGATGATCTCCAACACCTTGCTTCCCAGAAGGACGCGCTTGTGCCAGGAGGAGCGCCACAGGTCGCGGCAGCGGTTGAGCGCGACCTTGAGCAGCCAGGCTTTCTCGCTTCCGGGTTTCAGCACGGGGCGGGTCTCCATCAGCCGGACGAACACGTCCTGCGTCACGTCCTCCGCCTGCTCTCGGGAGCGCAGGTAAAAATAACTCACCCTTAACACGTCTGTGCCGAACTGCTCATACAGCCGGGCGATCTGCTCGTCGCTGACCGGGCCGTTTCCCGGGCCTTCCCTGCTGTCAATCATCAAACGCGGCCGCGCCCCCTTTTCATGCAATAATGCGTCATCGGTATCGATATGAGTGGATTATAGACTTGAGAGCCGCCCCGGCGCAAGGAGGCGGCCGGGCAGAGCATCGGCAAAGTGTCTGCGGACACTTTGCCGTTTTGGAAGAACGGGCATTTTCGCTTGGTCGCGAAAATGCAAGGAATGAATGGCTGCGCAATTCGCCCTGTCCGCCCGGTAAAGCCGAATGAAACGATCACGCTCAGAGGGCTGTGCCCTCTGAAATTCCCCTGGATATGGTTTTACGATTTCAGCGGCCGGGCGTCTGCCCGGCCGCTGATGGAATGACGGGTCAGGGCGTACCTCAGGCGTTCCCGTGCCTGTCGCTGCGGCGCCTGCGGGTCTCCCCTGCCTGTGAAGGGCTGTTTCCGGTTTCCCCGGCGGCATTCTGCTTCGGTTCTGCGCCGGAGGTACCCTGCGGCTGTGCCGTGTCCAGCGGCCTAGCCTGCGCGGGACCCTGAGGAGGAACCTGAGGGCCGGGGCGGTACTGGACAGTGCCCTGCGGCGTCTGCCCGGGCTGGCTTCCGACGGGCGGCATGCCTGCTGGCCTGTACTGTGCCGTGCCCTGCGGCGTTTGTCCGGGCTGGTTTCCGACAGGCGGCATGCCTGTCGGCCTGTACTGTGCCGTGCCCTGCGGCGTCTGCCCGGGCTGGTTTCCGACGGGCGGCATGCCTGTCGGCCTGAACTGTGCGGTGCCCTGCGGGGTTCCGGTCCGGGGCGGAGCGTAGGGGGAGACGGGCTGCTGCTGGGCAGGGCGCGCCTGGGGCTGACCATTCTGCTGCGCCAACTGGGCGCGGCGCTGGGCGCTTCTGGCGGCTGCGCGTTTCTGGTTCTGCTGATACAGGTGATAGGCGTAATACCCTCCGCCGCCCAGCAGCACGATGAGGCCGACTGCCAGCAGCCCTGTGGGGAAGGAGGAATCCGCTTTTTCCGGCGGCTCCGGGAACTCCTCGATCAGGACAGGCGAGGGGCTCGGTGACTCGCTGGGCACGGGGCTGGGTGTGAAAATGGCTTCGACCGGCGGGGTCGGCGTGCCCAGCGGGTTGAAAGGCTCGTAGGAAGGATTGATCAGGTTGGGGTTCTGCCAGACGGTGGCGTTGTAGTCCTCCACCGGGGTGATGCTGGCGCCTTGTCCGCTGCCCCCTGTGGCCGGGATGGCGACGCTGTTGGCGTTCAAGTAATCGGGGCTTTGCAGGTAGCTGGACAGCTCGCCCATGGGCAGCACGGTAAAGAAGTTGCCGTGGACGTAGCCTGTCGTGCCCCCCTGGCTGATGCGGTACCAGACGCCGTCGCTTTCCGTGCTGCTCCCGTAGACCAGCGCGAAGGCATGCTTGTTCATCAGCTTAAGCTCACGGCTGGCGGTTGACGGGCCGCTGCGCAGGCGCACCTTGTCGGTGTTGACGTAGCCGTAACTGGATGGGCTGTCCATGGTCACCGGCGGCAAAGTCGCCGCGGGCGCGGGGGTGGGTGTCCTCAGGCTGTCAAGGTATGCCGTGGTTTCCGCAGGTGAGAGCAGGCGCATCTGATCCGCGCGCACGTAGCCGTAGCCGGCTCCGTACTGGATCAGGTGCCAGACAGAACCCGCGACGTACTCCTGTCCCCGTACGTCCGCGATGGAGCTGTTGGGGAGCAGGTTGAGGATCTGCGCGTTGGTGTCCGCGAAGGCGCGCATGGGCACGTTGTCGCCCATGGTGATGGCGTAGCCGGTGCGCTGCTCGGGCAGGCTGGTGGGCACGGGGGTAGCGGTCGCCTGCGGCTGCAGCTGGGCAAGGTAGGAGGCCGCTTCCTGCTCACTGATGGTCCGAAGGGCTGAATTGGGCAGATAGCCGTAAGCGCTGTCAGCCATCACCTGGACGTTGCTCCAGCCTTCATTGCCGACGAAGGTCTGTCCCCAGACATACACCAGGGAATTGGCCTCGATCATCTCCAGCACAGGCTCGTCCAACCTGTTCGCCCCGGTCCTCAGCGCTGCCTGAAGGGTCGTCAGCGCATAGCCGTGATAGGACACGGGCTCCGGTGTGACGGGGACGGGGGTCGCGCTTGGCTGGGTTGGAACAGGCGTTGCGGTCACTGCAGGCAGGGTGGGGGTCGGGGTGACAGAATAGGGCATCGGAGTCGCGAGCGTCGCCTGGTACTGGGCGCTTTCCTGCTGGGTGAACAGGCGGGCGTATTCCGCCATCACGTAGCCTTTCCTGCCGTTTGCCATGATGCTGTACCAGACGCGGCCGCCCACAGTTTCCTGGGTATAGACCCAGAACCGCTCGCCCCTTTCCAGCTGGCTGATCTTGGTGGAACCTGTGCTGGGTTTGGTACGGAAATTGACGCCGTTCCGGTCTGTCACCTCAGCCCAGCGGTCGATGATCTGCCCGTCTGAGGGAAGACCCTGCTGCGGGGTGGGCGCGGGGGAAGGCGTAGGGGTCCAGCCGAACAGCGCGGCCGCCTCGGAGTAGTCAAGAAGCCTGACCACGGTAGCCTTCAGGAATCCTTCCTGCCCCTTTACGTCCGCCAGGTACCATTCCTCACCCTGCGCGTTTTTGACGGATCCGAGGATGTGGGCCAGGTCTGTCCTGTTCAGGGTGGAGAGGATGTTCCCGCTTTGCGTGGTGCCCGGGCTGGATCTGAAATTGATGTTGTCGCTGATCGGGTAGGCGTAGCGGTCCATGGTGGTGAGATCAAAGGGGAGGGCTGTTGGCTCAGGGCTGGGCGTGGGGGGCGGAGTCGGCGTCGTCGGCCTGCGGTAGATGAAGATGATTTCCTGCTGGCTGAGGATGCCGCTCTGGCTGAGCGTGACGGTCACGGGGCTTGCGCTGATCAGCTCCATTCCCTCAGGCGCTGGATCTGGCCTGGCCTGGATCTGATGCTCGCCGGCCTTGATCGTTAACGTCTGGCTGGGGGAGATGGCGTTGCCGGCTTCATCGCGGTAATGCAGCGTGAGGACGGCTGATTTGACGGTGGTGTCACGGAAGGTGAACACCACTTCCTTCTGGCTGGGATTGCCGCTGCTGTCCAGCGTGATCACCGCGCTGTCCTGGCCGACGAGCTGGTAATGCTGGGCGTCGATCCTGGACAGGTCAACGGCGATGAGGGTCTGTTCGCCCTCCTTGCAGGGCACGTTTTCACTGAAGAGAACGTCACCGGCCTCGCTCCTGTAGAGGACGCTCACCAGCGCCGCCTTGGGCGGGGGCACTGGGGTCGGGGTGGTTTCCTGGCGTTTCTCGTAGAGGAAGGTCAGGCTGACGGGCTGGGCGGCATTGTTGACGACGGTGACGTACTTGACCGCATCCTCGCCCGGGGCCAGGCTGTAGCCTTCCAGAAGGTCCGAAGGAACAGGCTGCACCGCGTTCTTGCCTTCGCCGGCCATGAAGACAGTGTCCGAGGCAACGCGGTTTCCGCTCAGGTCGACGTAGGACACGGTGACGCTGATCGGCTGGGACACCGGGGGGATGAGGCGGTACGTGAACATGACCTCAGCGGGCACGGCGCCGGATAGGCCCACCGTGACCTCGACACTGCCGGCGCTGATGAGCTGATAATCCGGCAGCAGGTTCGACGGGGACGGGGTAACGATGTGCGTCCCCGGCTGCAGAAGGACGGTCTGGCTGTCGGCCACCTGATTCCCGCCCTCGTCGGCGTAGATGATCCGGACCTGCGCGCTCTGCGCCGTGGGTTCAGGCTGGGAAGCCCGGTAGATGAAAATGATTTCAGGGGGATTCGCCCCCGACGCGTCCACGGTGACGGACTGGACGTCAGGCACGGTGAGCGAGTAACCCGCCTGCAGGTCGGCTGGCTGGGCGTACACGTTGTGGGTGCCTGGCTCCAGGATCATCTGTGCGGGGGGGGCGACCTGACTGCCCTGCTCATCCAGGTAGCGGACGGTGAGCACGGCGGGCTGGATGACGGGCTGGTAGGTGAAGCTGACCACGTTTGGTTCGGCTCCGGCCTGCCCGACGGCGACGTATTGCTCCGGGGCGCTGATCAGCTGGTAATCCGCCGGGACGCGCGCTGCGTCCGGAGTGATCACGTGCTGCCCGGCTTCCAGCGTGCGCTGCTCGCTGGCGAACTCCTGACCGTTCTGGTCCAGGTAGCGGACGGTGAGCGCGGCGGGCTGTATGACGGGCTGGTAGGTGAAGCTGACAATGTTCGGTTCAGCTCCGGCCTGCCCGACGGTGACGTATTGCTCCGGGGCGCTGATCAGCTGGTAATCCGCCGGGACGCGCGCTGCGTCCGGGGTGATCACGTGCTGCCCGGCTTCCAGCGTGCGCTGCTCGCTGGCGAACTCCTGACCGTTCTGGTCGAGGTAGTGGATGGTGAGAACGGCTGGCTGGATGAAGGGCTCCGGCGGGTCGGGGAGCTCCCTGGTCAGGCTGACAAAGAGGCGGTAGCTGCGGAGCACTTCGCGGTTTGCACCAAGCCCCTGCAGGTCGATCCACATGCCGGTGAGCGCGCCGGCGGCGTCATATACATAATACTGGCTGACGGGCGTGCCGGCAGCGATGGAAAAACCGCCCGGGTACATCCCCAGGGGGTCGGTAACGGTGAGCGCGGCGTTCGGGTCACCCTGGGCGTCCCCGTTCACGTACAGCCACCAGGCGTCCTCATACCCCGGATAGCCCGCCGGTATGGCGTTGATCTCTGCCGGCGTTCCGTCCGGACGGGTGTAATTCAGCGTGACCAGGATCTCCTGACCCGCGGGCTGCGCCGTCACCGCGCTGACGGGAAGAAGGAGCAGGAACGCCAGCGCGATGAGCGCGATTCGACGGACGGATGGATGCTGGAGTCTTGTCATGGACCTGGCCTCCTTGTGTACGCTTGGTACGATGTTACAATTTTATTACAATTTCTTTTCCCTGTCAATCACAGCTGCCGCTGGCAGCCCCGCCTTGACGACCATACAACGCGCGCCGGGGATGCTTTCTTCCATAATCCACTTTGGTATGCTATACTTCAGATTATACCGGCATGCCGGGAGATGCGCGGGCAGCCGCAAAAAGGAGCAATGAGTTTTGAGCACATCGCGGTTTGCAGTATTTGTTGATCTGGAGAACGCAGGCGGCAAGGCGGAGACCCTGAACAACATCCTGGAGAAGGTGAAGATCAGGGGAGACATCCTCATGGGAAAGGTGTACGGCTACACCGACAAGTACAGCGGGCTCAAGGAGCTGCTGCTGTCCAACACTTTCACCGTCGTCCCCTCCCTGCGCTACGGGGTGGCCCAGAAGAACAACGCGGACATCCTGCTGGTGCTGGATGCGATGGAAGTGGCCTATACCAACAGCCTCATCGACAGCTTCTGCATCGTGTCCGGCGACAGCGATTACACCCCCCTGGTCGGCAAGCTGAAGTCCATGGGCAAGTTTGTCCTGGGCATCTCGCGCTCCGAGGCGGCCAGCACGATCTTCATCAACGCCTGCAACGAGTTCCAGTTCCTGGAGTCCGTGTCCGTGCGCCGTACGCCCCAGAAAGCCAGGAAAACGGACAACGGGAGCGGGGATGAGATGGAGCTGCTCAAGCAGATCGGCAGCATCCTGGACGACCATAACGACGATGAGGTCTTTGCCAGCGAACTCAAGGGCATCCTCCTGCGCCTGCGGCCCGATTTCAACGAGCGCAACTACGGCGCCAGCACATTTTTCAAGCTGCTCACCAAGCTTTCCCAGCAGTATGGGGTCATCAAGGTACGCTCGGACAACTACAACGTGATGGTGTCCCTGGCGAATGAGGACGCGGCTGCCGACAGCAAGCCCGCCAGTCCGCTGAACGCGGAGAACTGGGTGGAAGTCTTCAGGGAGCAGCTGAAGCACTACAAGGACGATGGCTTTGAGCGCATCAATCCCAGCATCCTCAAGGCCGACATCCAGAGCCTCTATCCGGACTTCCAGGAGAAGAACGTCGGGTTCAAGCGTTTTTCCGATCTGCTCAAGGCCCTGGAGAAGGAAAAGGTGCTGACGCTGGAAATGGACCAGCAGCGCAACATGCTGATCAAGATGATGTGATGGGAGAGCCCGTGAAGCCGGTATATTCCGTGGTCGTTCCCTGCTACAACGAAGAGGACTGCATCAGGGAGACCCACAGCCGCCTGAGCGCTGTGATGCGCGGGATGGGCGAAGGCTATGAGATCCTCTACATCAATGACGCCAGCCGGGACAGGACGCCTCAGCTGCTGGACGAGCTGGCCGCGGGCGATCCAGCAGTCAGGGTGATCCACTTCGCGCGCAACGCGGGGCACCAGCTGGCCGTGTCCGCGGGGCTGGACCATGCCTCCGGCAGCGCGGTGGTCATCATCGACGCGGACCTGCAGGACCCGCCGGAACTGATCCCGGAGATGGCCCGGCTCTGGCGTGAAGGCGCCGAGGTCGTCTACGGAATGCGCAGGAGCCGCGAAGGCGAGAAGTGGTTCAAGAAGGCCACCGCCAGCGCCTATTACCGCCTGCTGCGCAGGCTGGCAGGGAACGCCTTTCCCGAGGACACAGGCGATTTTCGCCTGGCGGACCGCAGGGTGGTCGACGTGGTCCGCAACATGCCGGAGCACGCGCGCTACCTGCGCGGGATGTTCGCCTGGGCGGGTTTCAGGCAGGTCCCCCTGCTGTATGACCGCGCCCCCCGTTTTGCCGGGGAGACGCACTATCCGCTGAAAAAAATGCTGCGGCTGGCCGCGAACGGGGTGCTGAGCTTTTCGGAGAAGCCCCTGCTGTGGCCATTATGGTCAGGCCTGGTGTGGCTTCTGGCCGGTTTTGCGGTCCTGATCGCGCTGGCGGTCCTCCTGCTGCTGGGCAGGGATGTTTCGGGCCTGGTGATGCCCCTGATCCTCTGCCTGGCTTCCGGCAGCCTGCTGTTCTCCCTGGGCGTGCTGGGCGCCTACCTGGCGCGGGTGTATGAGGAGGTCAAGGGAAGGCCGCTGTACGTGGTGGCCTCAACCCGTGGGTTCGGGGCTCCCGGTCCGGAGCTGCCCCCCGGTACGCGCCGGAGGGCGTGAAACGGATCTGATGTGATGCCGGGCAGGGGCACAAGCCTGCAGCCGCGCCGGGAAATCGGGCGCGGTTTCTTGAGGAGGGTGTATGGGGGAGAAACTGAACCTGTCCGCCGCGGAGGCGCTGTACCTGGCCGAACGGATGGAGGCGCGCGCGGTCCAGCTGTATGAGCGCGCAAGAGTCGTTTTTTCTCTCGGCGCGCTGGGGATCCTGCTGTCAGACCTGGCGCGGGAGGAGCGCGGGCATCAGTCGGAGTTCGCTCTGTTGCTGCAGAAGGAAGCGCCCGTCGCGCCGGAGCGCGCGATGCTGCTGGACGCCCAGGCCGGGAACATGCTGTTTGAAGGCGGCCTGACGGGCGCAGTGCGGGAGGGCGCGTTTGATTCCCCCCTGTCCCTGCTGAACTGGGCGGCCGACGAGGAGGAGCGCGCGGCGAAGCGTTATGCGGAGTTCGCCCAGGCCGCCGGGGAGGAAGCGCGCGAAGCCTTCCTGCACATCGCCGCGCAGGAGACGGTCCATCTGCAGCGGCTCAAGGAACAGATAGCGCTGCTTGCCGGGAGAAAGGATGTCTGACAGGCCGGTTTTGCTGTCCCTGCGGGGGCTGCGCAAGACCTTTGATACCCAGGAGGCCGTCAGCGGCCTGGACCTGGAGGTGTTCGCAGGGGAGTTCCTGACCCTGCTGGGCCCTTCCGGCTGCGGCAAGACCACGACGCTGCGGATCATCGCGGGGCTGGAGATGCCCAGCGCCGGGAGCGTGCTGCTGGACGGGCAGGACATCACCGCGCTGGCGCCTGAGAAGCGCGCCGTGAACACGGTGTTTCAGAACTACGCCCTCTTCCCGCACATGAACGTTGCGAAAAACATCGCCTACGGTCTCCGGATGCGCGGCGCGGGGAAAGAGGAGATCGCCCGGAAGACCGCGGAAATGCTGGAATTGGTGCAGCTCACGGGTTATGGGAAGCGCATGCCCGGGCAGCTGTCCGGCGGCCAGCGCCAGCGTGTGGCGATCGCCCGCTCGCTCATCCTCTCCCCGCGCATCCTGCTGCTGGACGAACCCCTGGGCGCGCTGGACCTTCAGCTGCGCCGCCAGATGCAGGTCGAGCTGAAGCGGATGCAGCAGAAGCTGGGCATCACCTTCATCTACATCACCCACGATCAGGAAGAGGCGCTGCTGATGAGCGACCGTGTCGCGCTCATGCGCGGCGGCCGTTTCGTGCAGGTCGGCACCCCGCTGGAACTGTATGAGCATCCGCAGACCGCCTTCGCGGCCAGCTTCATCGGGGAGACCAACCTGATCGCGGGGCGCGCCGCGGCGGTCAAGGAGGGCGAGGTGCTGCTGGACATCGCGGGCTTTTCACTGCCCTGCGAAAGCTTTGACTGGATCACCCCCGGGGAGGAACTGCTGCTGTGCGTGCGCGCCCAGCGGATGCACCTCTCCACCGAGCCTGTCAACGCCCCCTGCCGCCTGAAAGGCGAACTGGTGGAGAACCACTATGCCGGCGGCGAACGCACCAGCCTGGTCCGGCTCCCGGACGGGCAGACCGTCCGCGTCCGGCACAGCACGGAGAACGATGCGGGATTGGCGCCCGGCAGCGAGGTCTTCTGCTGGTGGAACATGCCCTCCGGCGTGCTGGTGCGCGACGACCGGGAGGAGGGCCAGTGATGGCCGTTCATCATATTGAGGGAAAGGCAAAGCGCGGGCGCGAGGCGCTCGCCCTGCCGATGGCCGTCTATGCCGCGCTGTTCGTGGGGCTGAGCCTGCTGTACATCATCGGGCTCAGTTTTTTGAATCGCGGGGAGGGCTTTTCCGCTTCCCCGCCCGTCACGGCAGATAATTACCTGCGCATCATCAGCCCTTTGTACCTGCGCTCCCTCCTGCTGTCCCTGCGCCTGGCGGCGCTGACCGCGCTGTTCTGCCTCTTGTTGGGCTACCCTTTTGCCTATTTCCTCGCCAAGGCCAGGCCGAAGGCCCGCGCCTGGCTGCTGATGCTGCTCATCGTCCCCTTCTGGACCAACGCGCTCATCCGCATCTACGGCTGGAAGATCCTCTTCTCGGCCTCCGGGCCTGTCAACAGCGCGCTGCTGTCCCTGGGGCTCATCGGAAGGCCGCTGAAGCTGCTCTATACCGATTTCGCGGTGCTGGTCGGGATGATCTACGCCATGATCCCCTTCATGGTGCTGCCGGTGTATTCCAGCGTGGAGCGGATGGACTGGGCGATGGTGGAAGCTTCCCGCGACCTGGGCGCTTCCCCCCTGAAGGCCTTCCTTACCGTGACCGTGCCCATGACCCTGCCGGGGGTGCTGGCCGGGCTGGTCCTCACCTTCATCCCCTCCGTCGGCCTGTTCTTCCTAAGCGACCTTTTGGGCGGCTCCAACACCATGCTCTGGGGGAACATGGTGCACAACGAGCTGCTCAAGAGCCGCGACCTGCCCTTTGCCGCCGCGCTGAGCGTCGTGCTGCTCACCCTGACGGGGCTTGTGATCCTGATCTACCGGCGCATGGGAGGCAAGGCCGAGTCGATGGTGTTTTTAGGGAGACGGTTCATTTTTGAAACCCAATAAAGAAAAGGAGGCGTCCGAATGAAAAAGAACTCACCCTGGGCCTCCTTTTATCTGGCCCTGATCCTGGTCCTGCTGTACCTGCCCGTTCTGATGGTGGTGCTGTTCTCCTTCAACTCCAACCCCGGGCGCACCGCCAACTTCCAGTTTGAGGGTTTTTCGCTACAGTGGTACCGGGATTTGTTCGACCCCGTCACCGGCTACGGCACGGCGCTGACCACCTCGCTGGTCCTTGCCGGGTGGAGCGTGCTGTTCTCCGCCGTCATCGGCACCCTGGGCGCCATCGGGATGGTGCGCCGCCCCCGGCGCAGGGGCCTGATCGGGAGAGCCGGGCACGCCGCGCTGGGCGCGGGGGAGCAGATCGCCGTGCTGCCGATCATGATCCCGGAGATCATCCTGGGGCTGGCGCTGATGGCTCTGTTCTCCTTTATCGGCATCCCCTTCGGCATGCCCGCTCTGGTGCTCTCCCACGTCGCCTTCTGCGTGCCTTACATCTTCATCACCGTGAAGGGCCGCCTGGCCTCCCTGGACCCGGGGCTGGAGGAGGCGGCGCGGGATCTGGGCGCGACCCCTCTCAAGGTGCTGGCCACCGTCACCCTGCCCCTTTCGTTCCCCGCCATCCTCTCCGGCTGCCTGCTGGCGTTTGCCATGTCCATGGATGACTTTGTCATCAGCTTCTTTGTCAACGGACCGCAGACCACCACCCTGCCGCTGAAGGTCTACTCCTCCGTCAAGGTCGGCGTGCCCCCGCACGTGAACGCCCTGTGCACGGTGATGCTGGGGGTGGTGTTCACCCTGGTGGCGCTGGGGCAGCTGATCCAGGCCGGCAATCTGAAGCGAAAAGACAGGCTTGGGTACGCCGGCAGGGACGGCCTGACGGGAGGGCTTGTCCCATGACGCGCATCAAGACCATCGTGCTGACCGGCGGGGGAACCGCCGGGCACGTCACCCCGCATCTGGCGCTGCTGCCCCGGCTGACGCAGGAGGGGTGGCAGGTACACTACATTGGCACGCAGGACGGGATCGAGCACGGCTTGATGCTGGAGCGGGCTGGCGTCACCTACCATGCCATCTCCTCGGGGAAGCTGCGCCGCTATTTCTCCCTGCGCAACCTGACGGACCCCTTCCGGGTGCTGGCGGGCTTTTTCCAGGCATTCCATATCCTGGGCAGGGTCCGGCCGGACGTCGTGTTCTCCAAGGGCGGCTTCGTGGCTGTGCCCGTGGTGGCGGCGGCGTGGCTGAGGGGCATTCCCGTGCTGGCGCACGAGAGCGACCTGACCCCGGGGCTGGCCAACCGCATCAGCGCGCACTTCGCCAGGAAGGTGGCGGCGACCTTCCCGGAATGCGCGGCGGCGCTGGGCAAAAAGGGCATGTACACCGGCACGCCGATGCGCGCTGAGCTGTTCTCCGGCTCCCGGGAAGCGGGGCTGAGACTCGCAGGATTTTCCGGGGACAAGCCCGTGCTGCTCATGATGGGCGGCAGTCAGGGGGCGCAGTCGGTAAACGTCGCCCTGCGCGGCGCGCTGAAAAAACTGCTGCCCCAAATGGACGTGCTGCACCTGTGCGGCAAGGACAAGCTGGACGGGAGCCTGATCGGCACGCCGGGCTACTTCCAGGCGGAGTACCTGGATAAGGAGCTGCCTGACGCGTTGGCCGCCAGCGACCTGGTGCTCTCCCGCGCCGGGGCGACCGCCATCGGGGAGTTCCTGGCGCTGAAAAAACCCATGCTGCTGGTGCCCTACCCCATGGGCGCCAGCCGGGGCGACCAGATATTGAATGCTGAGAATTATGAGAAGCGCGGCCTGGCCATGGTGCTGCCGCAGGAGAAGCTGACCCCGGACACCCTGGCGGAGGCGCTGTTTGACCTGATGGGACGGGCGGAGTCGATCCGTGAAGCGATGCGGAAGGCCCCCCCGGCGGAAGGCAGCGGGGCTGTGATGGAGCTGATCCGGGAACTGGCGGGGGACAGGCGATGACCGAGGTCGTGGCGGCCCTCATCCGGGAAAACGGCAGATTCCTGATCTGTCAGCGCCCGGAGAACAAGGCGAGGGCGCTGCTGTGGGAGTTTCCCGGCGGCAAAGTGGACCCCGGGGAGACGGGGGAGCAAGCGCTGATACGGGAGTGCGCGGAGGAACTGGGCGTTATTCTTGAGGTGGGGGAGGTTTGCTCTCGGGTCACGCATCAATACCCCGACCTGCAGGTCCGTCTGACGCTCTACCATGCCCGGATCATCACAGGGCGGCTGCGGCGGTTGGAGCACGCGGACATCCGCTGGGTCAACCCCGCGGAGCTGTCCGGGTATGACTTCTGCCCGGCGGACCGGGAGATCATCCTGAAGCTGATGAGGGAAGATTGACTGCCCTGAAAACGGGCGATAGAATAAAATTGGATATGGTACAAGGGTTTCATTCACCGTGGGGGAGAGGATGCGTATGAGAAAGGCTTTGATTCCTGCCCTGGTCTTTTTCCTATGCCTGTTTCTCGCCCTGCCCGCCCTGGCAAAAAAAGTGCCCACGGCATTGGACCTTCTGGCGATGTTTCCCGTCAGGGAGCCGCCCCTTGCCGCGGACCCGGCCAATGACCCCCTGATCCGCCTGGTCAACCGGTGGAACACGCTCCCCTCCTCCTTCAAGCCCAGGGTGTACCGGCCCGGGGTGAAGATCAGGAAGAACGCGGAGGCCGACCTGACGCTGCCGGCCGCCGCCGCGCTGGAAAAGCTGTTTGAGGGTGCCAAGGCACAGGGGCTGACGCTCATCGCCGTGTCGGGATACCGCTCCTGGCAGTCGCAGAAATACATCTACGCCCGTTCCGTCGAGCGCAAAGGCGAGGCGCAGGCCAGCATGATGAGCGCGCAGGCGGGCGCCAGCGAGCATCAGCTGGGCCTGGCGGTTGACCTGTCCTGCGCCTCCCTGGAGTGCGAGCTGAGCTCCGCTTTTGCCAAAAAGAAGGAGGGCAAGTGGGTTGCGGCGCACTGCGCGGAGTATGGCTTCATCATCCGGTATAAGCAGGAGTGGGTGGACGTGACCGGCTATCAGGGAGAGCCCTGGCACCTGCGCTACGTGGGGCCGGAGCATGCCCTGGCCATCGCGGCGATGGACGTCCCGCTGGAGATCTATATTGACTACCTGAAAGTGCTCTGGCAGCAGGGTCTCCCCGTCCCCGGGCAGTAGCGGCCGCGCCGCCTGATAACCTTCAGCCCCGTGTCGTGCGCGGGGCTTTTTTATGGCCCTCAGCGCCAGGGCAGCGGCAGGATGCCGTTGCCGCGCGCGTCGATGAGGTTGACCCAGCCGTAGTATTCCTCCCCCGCGTCCAGCTTCGGCCCGTCCTCCTGCCAGCTGGCGTAGCCGTAGTCCACCGCTTCATTGAAGTCAGCCTGACCGATCAGCGTGGTCTCGATGAAATAGTACTGGTCGTTCTCCGCGTCCGTGCGCACGGCCAGATAGGAGTGCCCCGGGATGAGGACGATGCAGCTCTCCATGTCCATCGCCTCCACCGCGGAGGCGTACAGGAACACCAGCTCGATGCAGTTGCCCCCGGACTGCTCCAGCACCTCAAAGGGCAGGCGGATGCGCTGGGAGGATTCCGGGGTGAAGGAGACCCAGGTGCTCAGGTAGGTCAGGTCGTACTCCTTCTCCGCCTGCCAGACCGCCTGCAGCCGGTCCCAGACCCCGCCGTCCGCGTCATACGCCTCGCCGTAGCGCGACCAGATCTGCCCGGATTTGGTATAGTCAGCCGCGCGGCGCAGCAGCTCCTCCACCGCGGGGTCGTTCGGGGTGACGAAAACTGCCAGCAGGTCGCGGTTCCCCTGCGCGTCAAACCCGTCCACCCAGGAATAGTCCCGGCGGGAGTAGAGCAGGATCTCGGTACTCTCCTGCAGCAGCACCTCGTCCTCCCCGTCCTGAAGCAGCGTGACCCGGATGAGGAAGTTCGCGTAGCGCTGGGCGTTGAGCTTCTCCATGGATTCCGGGATCAGCCGGGGGTTCTGCCGCACTTCCGCCGTTTCGCCGGGCATGACCGCCACCGTGTCGCTGGAGACGGCGCTGTACCCTTCGATCTGTGTTTCCACCAGGAACACCGCCTTCTCCCCGTTGCGGTTGGTCAGGCGGGTCACCGCGAAATCGTCCAGCACACTTCCGTACAGGTGGTAGTACACGGTGATCAGCTCGCGCGTGTAGGTGTAGTCGATGGAGTACGCCGCCTCGCCCGCCGTTTCCGGCTCCGCGGGCGCCGCGGCCACGCATCCGCCCGTCAGGGGGGACAGCAGCGCAAGCGCCAGGGCCATCAGAACGGCAAAGCCCTTCCTGTAGTTCATATGTCTGCCCTTTCATTCTGCCGGTCGGTCCGGATGCCGGATGGGGTCTGCTTGGTCAAGCGGGATCCTCTGCTGTGCAGCATTTTATCACCCGCGGCGCGGGCAGTAAACACCGGGGACGGCCCTTCGGGGGGAAAACATGCCCGCCCGGCCGGCGGCCCGGGGAGGCGTTTGACCGCAGCCCTCCGCAGGTTTACAATCCGCCTGATGAAGGGATCGCCGTTGTCTGACGTCATTCCGCAGGAGGTGCCCATGTTTGACCGCCTTTCTGGACTGCTCGCGCCGCCGCCGATGGGCGCGTCCGGGGGAGAGAGCTTCTGGGTGGACCCGCACATTTCCGCGCAGCTGCTCCGTACCCACCTGGACCCGGACACGGAGCTGGCCAGCCGGAACCCGGCCTTCATGGACGAATCCGTCCGGTGGATCCGGGAAGTGTGCCCGCCGGAACGCTTCCCCCGCCTGCTGGACCTTGGCTGCGGGCCGGGGCTGTATGCCCGGCGGTTTGCCAATGCCGGGTACGCCGTCACCGGGGTGGATTTCTCATCCCGCTCGGTGGACTATGCCCGGGAGACCGCGGCGCAGGAGGGGCTTGCGATCACCTACCTGTGCGGGGACTACCTGAAGGCGGACCTGCCCGGCCCCTTTGACCTGGCCGTGATGATCTACTGCGATTACGGCGCGCTGAATGATGAGGGGCGCAGGACGCTGATGGACAAGGCGTACCGCGCCCTCCGGCCCGGCGGGCGCTTCCTGCTGGACGTACATTCCCTTAGGCTTTATGACGATTTCAGGGAGAGCCGGACCTGGGAGGCCTTTCCGGACGGCGGTTTCTGGACCGCTGAAAAACACCTATGCTTCCTCGCCAACCTGAAGTATCCGCAGCACACCACCCTGTACCAGGCGGTGGTCATGACAGAAAAGGAATCGAAAAGCTATTACATCTGGAACCATTGCTTCGGCCCGGAGGGCATCCGGCAGGAGGCGGAGCGGGCCGGGTTCCGTGTGCTGAAGGTCTTCGGCGACGTGACCGGCGCGCCCTACAGGGAGGATTCCCAGGCGCTGGCCGTCCTGCTCGAAAAATGACCGCGCGGGGACAAGTCCACTTGTTTCACCCTTTCCTGCCATTGGTATAATCTACTATAGCCCTGCGCGATTACGCAGAGCCCCGGACTATGAAAGGATGGGGTGAAGATGGACAAAAAGAAGAAATCCTTCGGGAAAGACCACAGGCATGAGGCGGAGGCCGTTCTGAACAAGGCCAAGGGCGCCGTGAAGGAAGCGGCAGCGGAGGTCCAGGTCAAGGCGGACAAGGCGGCCGCCAGCGTGAAGGAAGCCATGCACGGCGCGGCCGAAACGGTCAGGAAAGACCAGCACAAGAAGCACTGATAGCAAAGCAGTACCTTATTGCATCAACCGGTGAAGCATAAAGAACGCCTGGGAACCGCGTCCCCAAACCCCTGCCCGGTGAGTTCCTCCCCGGACCCCGGAATGGGACATATCATGGTATGACCGATCAAAGAAAACGGACACTGTTCCGCCGCGCCGCAGGGTGCGGCGGGATTTTTTTATCTGATTTCATAGATAGGGCAGCCCCGGTTGACCGCCCGCCCGGAAGCTCTGTGAGGGTATTGGTATAAAACACTTGCTATCGGTGTAAAATAGCGGTAATACTATACCGATACTTGGCTGACCTGTCCGATCCATAGGCTCTTGTGCTATAAGCAAGGTGAGGCAGTTACGGCATCCGGCGGGAGTTTCAGAGGGCGCAGCCCTCTGATTGCAATCGTATCGCTCGGCTTTGCCGGGCGGGCGGGGAGAATCTCGAAGAGATTCATTCCTTGCATTTTCACGGTCCGGGAGCGCGGCGACCAGGTGAAAATGCCCGTTCCAAAAACTTCAAAGTGTCCGCAGACACTTTGACGAAAGGGTGTAAATATGCGCGCTGAACGCCTGTTTCCGGAGACCATGGTCCTGGGGGAGGGCCCCGTTTACGACGAAAAAGCCGGGGCGCTGTACTGGGTGGACATCACCGCCGGGCAGCTGTGGCGGCATGACTTCGGGGAGGGCCGGACCACGCATCGGGATTTCGGGCAGACTGTGGGGATGTGCTGCCTGACCCGGGACGGCGGGGTCTTGGCCGCGCTGAAGAAATCCCTGGTGCTGGTGGAAGGCGGCGGGGAGCGCGTGCTGCTGTCCAATGTGGAACCGGAGGCGCCGGACAACCGCTTCAACGACGGCAAGCCGGACCCCGCGGGGCGGCTGCTGATCGGCACCATGGACAAAAATATGCGGCCCGGCCTGGGCGCGCTGTACTGCCTGGAGGAAGGCAAGAGCCTAAAAAAGCTGCTGGGCGGGGTGAGCATCTCCAACGGCCTGGCGTTCAGCCCGGACAGCCGCTTGATGTACTACGTGGACACGCCCACGGGCTTCTTGTGGCGGTTTGACTATGACCTGGACACCGGGGAAATCAGCAACCGGACCCCGCTGATCGACTACACCCGTGAGGAGGGCCTGTTTGACGGCATCACCGTGGACGCGGAGGGCTGCATCTGGGCGGCGCACTGGAACGGCTTCCAGGTCAGCCGCTGGGACCCGATAACCGGGCGCAAGCTCTTTTCCCTGCGCCTGCCAGCACCCTACGTGACCTGCTGCTGCTTTGGCGCGCCCGACCTGCGCACACTGTTCATCACCACCGCCTGGGACGGGGACGAAAGGGTCCGAAAGGAATACCCCCTCTCCGGCGCGCTGTTCGCCTGCCGGACGGACACAGGGGGGCTGCCGCCGGGGAGGGTCAGGCTGGGGGCAGGGGAGCAGCGGGAGGACAGCAGGGCGCGGATTGTGGACGGGCGTTGAAAGCGGCGGCCCAATTCGTCACGATTCCCGCTGTTCTCCTGTCATCTCGATTTCGAACACTCCGTTTCCGATTTCCTTTTTCTTTCCTGAACAAGCAAATCCATGTCTCCCGTAGAATCGGCGGGCCTTCTCATTGTGATCCAGGACCCACAGCGTCGGTCTTCCCGCACAGTGCTCAACCGCATACAGAAGCAGCTCCGTGCCGTATCCCTTGTTCTGTTCATCGGGCAACACATAGAGATTTTCGATCAGGCTGCCTTGTACGGACACGATCCCGACAAAGCGGCCGTGCTGAAGCATGAAAAGCTGTTTCCCTTTTCTGATCTCGCCCTCCAGATATGCTTTCTGATGGTCGACTGAATGCAAGTCCACAAATTCCCTGCTGCAGAAGCCGCTGTGCGATTCCTTCCAGGAGATCGAATGGATCCTCGCCGCTTCATGCAGATGATCAGCGCCGACCCGGATCATCGTTGTTCTTTCGGATGGGCCGCTGTTCATAGGTGCAGAAAAGCTCCGATTCTCCAAAGGGTTTTATTGGTCAGCAGGATCGCTGTCAACTGCGGCATCGTCAGTGCCCGCTTCGCGCCAGTATCGGGAGCCGTTGGGTTCGCGGCCCAGCAGCCCGTTGTCCACAAGCTCACGCCTGAGCAGGCAGAAGTCGCCGAAGGTATGCCAGCTGTCGCAGATGTCGTTGACCTGGCGTTCATTGTATTCGGTATTCGAACTGAACTTTTCCGCCAGGTAAGAGAGAACGGCGACCCTGGCGCCATGCTTCTTCGGAAGCTGGATGATCCTGCCCTCACCGTCGAGGAACTGGCCGATCCTGACCGTCTTCTCCATTTCATTTATCCTCATGATCATTTGACTGCAATTTTTCTGTCCATAGCTCTTCAAGCAGCTTGATCTCATCGGCGAATTCCCCGGCTGTCTGGCCTTCCTTCATCTGAAGCTCCTCCAGCACGACCAGTGAAATGGAATCCGTTCCATACCGGGCACACTCAGCGCGTGTTACCGGGTCCGGGCAGTCCTTGATCGATGCCGCAAACTGGAACCTGTTCCGGATGCCCTGGATATCCGTCGTCGATTTGATCCAGCGGCGGTGATTGCCGCTGCATTCAAGGGCATACACGGCTCCCACGCTGAGCTTGCGCCTGTATTCATCCTTCAGCCGACTTTTTCTGTCCTTATCCATCAAATACTCTCTTTCATCTGCCAACCCTGCCGACGTGTCATAGTGTAGTCGGGCCGGATCATAAACGCAATCAACTCTCCGTAGAGTTGGAATGGGCGCGGCGTTGATGGATCATCACAGAACATGGCGCGGGAGCCTGCTTTTATTCCCTTAAGGCTCCCTCGCCGGCGAGGTGTTCGCCTGCCAGACGGACATAGGGGGGCTGCCGGCGGGGAGGGTCAGGCTGGGGAAGGGGGAGGCGCGTAAGTACGAAATGCCGTCAAAGAACCGTCCCCTGAAGACATTTGGCTGGTGTTTCATGTCAAGTCGCATAAATGTACAGAGGGTAAGATAACAAACTATATTCTATTTCCATAGAAGCCATGGCCTTGACTGCATTTATGTGGGTGTGTTTCCGACGGCTATACTACTACGAGGTAGTATTCGCGGCATATCGGTGTTGAATGCGGGAAAAGTGTTGTTCATTATCAACTGAAGTGATGACTTTGTCCTGCGCACACCATAAGGTACAATGCCAATTTGTACAATATCACAAGCACTGTCACCTTCGGGTGGCATAAAACCGTTTTGTTGTCGTATTCAAAACGACAGTTGTTATAATATAGTTTCTATATATTTATGACAAGATGATAGAACTCAATAGTTCTGGCCAACGAGTTAAAACCTCTTTGCCAAATATCACTTCGTCAACAACACCGCTATTCATTGCATCAATTAATCGTTAGAGATATGATTTCCCTTGAATCCACCATGTTCTATAAGAATCAAAAAAAAGCACGTGATATACTTTTACTCCAGTTCTTTCAAACAATTCTTTTAGCTCGAGACCATCTAGTTGTGTCTCATATACAGCATCTGCAACTCTACTACCAAATGTCGTAGCATAATAATACTCCTTAATTTCCCATACGATTTTCGGTGTATTTATACTGGGATAAGCGCCGTCAAATCTTCGAGATGATGCGCCAATTAGTTGCCTATCTGCATCCCAAATATAGACTAGCCCGCATGGATCGTCAGCAAAGCCGAGAGAATTGTCGTTGCCAGTCAATTCATATATTGTGTTTTCTGTTATTATATTTATTAATGAAGAGGAATATGCAACTTGACGAATACCACGGATTTTCAGGGATTGCTATTCCAGTTTATGGGAATTATGCCGCTTTTTTTATCAACTCAAGCGCTATAACGTATGCCCTTGCCTTTTGAGATTCGCCTTCACCAAACCATATCCGCTTTAGCAGTCGATTGTCCCCTAATTTATATTCATTTGGATGGTCGATGTATTCAGTGACAGCATTATAGGCCGCCCATAGCCTGCCTCTGATACCAAGTTTCCTGTTAATCTCGGAGTTATAGATATTCATCAACATATTTTGTATTTTGATGTTCTTTTCTCTGGCTTTATGCTGGCTTTCCGTTTTCACATTCCTTTCATTCATAACAGGGTACAGCGTGTCAAAATATCCCCATGTTTGATCTTCATTTATTTTACGATCATACATCGCCTTGAAGTTTTCTTCGGCCCCTGTGTAAATACGTAGGATATCCTCAACAGCTGTACTAAGAAAGTTCAATCGAAGATGCATACTGGCAACGTGCTTAATTCTCGTTGTTTCATCTCTTTCCAGAGCTAAGTTTAGTGTATTCTGACAGACAACGCGGATAGGTGTGAATTTCACACTAACCGCTGACTGGCCATCATGGCTATTGCTAAGCAGTAAGTACTTTTTTATTTCATCATTATCGCATACTGCAAAGCTAGGATTTTCTTTGATTTTTGTTAAGATCCAGACAATCTCACCTTTACCAATTGAACCAGCGGTTTCGTATTCAAGAAAACCATTCTTGATCAGTGGATCAAAAAAATTGAAGGCGTCTCGATTTTGAAGCGGTGTATACCCGGCTTTGACCACACCAAGAACAGCCGGTTTCTTTGGGACATTTCTTACTATGCCATAATAATCATCAACAAGAATTCCGCCTTCTGTATATAGCTTTGTCTTGCTGACTTCCCAATCAAGGCCTGCTTGTTGTACAGCGGTTTCTGAGTCGGGAGGCACATGCAGTTCAACGCCTTCTCTATGCCAGGGCATCTTGCCAACATAGAACATACTTTCAACATTTGCCGGCATCTTTTACCTCCTTGTAATAATACATAATCATCGATGTGTTCAGCATACAAAGAAAATAACCAGTGTCATTCAAAACTAATATAAACAGTAACACGAAGCGAATTAAATATCAAACTGCTTGGTTACCCGGATTTAATAATTTTTCAAAATTCTTTAGAAGCGTAGTCAATCAGCCTCTTCCACCCAAAAACCGCATACACCGCCCTCTCATATTAAATGAATGAGCAAACGCGGAGGCGCAAAAAGCCTGCCTCATCAAAGTGTTTGCGACTGATTTTGTATCCAAACAATGTCACCCCATGTCACCCCTAGTCACTGGATGTCATTGTTCGCGCCGTGCTATCCTGCCAGCAAAAGGGAACAGGCGTTCCCGTACAACAGGAGGATGAGCGCCATCATTACGCTGAACCGTTCCGCCGTGTCAGGCGGCGTCCCCACCCCCGCGGCGATCAATGAGTGCGTCCGGGCATTCCGAAGGGACCTGCCCCGGCTGTCCCGCCTGGCGCGCTACTTTGACGGCAGGCATGACATCCTCGCCCGCGCCCGCCTGGCCGGGCTGCCCAACAACCGCCTCACCCACGCCTACCCCCGCTACATCGCGCAGGTGTCCGCCTCCTACCTGCTGGGGGAGCCGGTGCGGGTGGACGGGCCGGAGCCGGGGGCCTCCGCCCTGCGGGAGCTGCTGATCCAGGCGTCGGCGGACTCCGTGGACCTGGAGATCGCCATCGCCCAGGCGGTCTTCGGGCGGGGGGTCTCCCTCTGTTATGAGGACGACGCCTCCGGCGCGCCCTTCGTCTGCGCCCTGGACCCCCGCACCGCCTTTGTGGTGTATGACGACACGGTGGCGCATGAACCGCTGTTCGGCGTGTACGTGCATGCCGACGGCTCCGACAATGCCTTCCTGGTCTACACTGCCGACGCGGTCCATACCTTACGTTCCTCCTCCCCCCGGTCAATCCCCACCGCCGTGCCGCACGCCTTCGGCGCTGTCCCCATGGTGGAATACCTCAACGGGCCGGACGCGCACGGCGACTTTGAGGACGTTCTTTCACTGATTGATGCTTATGACCTCCTCCAGTGCGACCGCCTCAATGACCGGCAGCAGTTCTCCGACGCCCTGCTGGTCCTGACCGGGGTGATGGGCGTGACGGGCGCGCCGGGGGACACTTTCTCCCCGCTGGAGCGGCTTAGGAGCGAGAAGACCCTCTCGCTGCCGGATTCGGACGCGAAGGCGGAGTGGCTGGTCAAGAACGCCAACGAGAAGGACATCGACGTGCTCCGCCTCGCCCTCGCCCAGGACATCCACAAGTTCTCCCTGACCCCGGATTTCTCCGACGAATCCTTCTCCGGCAACGCCTCCGGCATCGCCATCAAGTACAAGCTGTTCAACTTCGACAACCGGATCAAACTGAAGGAACGCTACTTCGTCACCGGCCTCAGGGAGCGCGCCCGCGCCTTCTGCGGCTGGCTGGCCTCCCGGCGCGGCCTCTCCCTGGACGCGGACAGCCTGTCCTTCCGCCTGTCCCGCCGCCTGCCGGTCAACGAGGCGGAGCGCGCCGCGTCCCTCAAGGACATGGCGGACATCCTGCCCGCTGAAACGCTCCGGTACCACTCGCCGTTTTCCCCCGCCCCGGCGGGTTCGGGGGGTGATGCCTGACAGAACATCATGCTTTCGTTACCGATCCCTGCCAAATCGATGAAACAGAGGTGATTGTTTATGCCTGATCCTGTTGGCCTTTTCCCTGATCCGTTGCCCCCGGAGCCTGTGGATGCCGCCCATGCCGAGGCGGACCCGGTGCCCAATCCCCCCGTGAGCGCCCCAAACGAAGATGACCTTGCCGCGCGTGAAGCCGCCCTGTCCCTGCGGGAACGCCAGTTTGCCGCTCGGTCTCAGCTGATGGACATGGGGCTGTCCCCTGACCTGATGAAGCACTTTGATTTCTCGTCTGATGAATCCCTTGACCGTTCCCTTGCCCTTGCCGTGACCGCGGCTTCCGCCGCCCGCTCCCCCGCGTCCGTTCCCCCCGCGACCCTGCCGCCGTTCCCCCGCGTTGCGTCCTATGCTGACCGCGTCCGTCTGTGGCAGATCGACCCGCAAGGGTACAAAACCGCCATCGCTGACGCTGAGCAAAGAATCTGAAACCATTTGAGAAAGGAAATTGATACTCATGGCTGAAACATTGACCTCTAACCTCGTTGTCCCGGAAGTCGTTGCCGATATGGTGGAAACCGAATACGGCGCGAAGATCACGCTCCTTCCTGTCACCGCGCAGGACGATTCCCTGACCGGACAGCCCGGCGACACGCTGAAGTTCCCCGCCTTCCGCTACATCGGCGCGGCTTCTGAAGTGGACGAGAACGGACAGATCACCGCGTCCCTGCTGTCCTCTTTCGCCGTCCCTGTCAAGGTGAAAAAGTACGCGAAAGCCGTCACCCTGACGGACGAAGCGCGGCTCTCCGGCGTGGGTGATCCTGTGGGCGAAGTCGCCCGGCAGCTTGCGCACTCCATCGATCACGCAGTGGACGATGCCCTGTTCGCCCAGCTTGCCACCTGTCCCTATTCCCGCGCATACATGATTTCCGCGCTGTCTTCCAATGCCGTGGCAGATGCCCTGACCATGTTCGGCGATGAACTGGACGGTGACAAGATTCTGCTCGTTGACCCTGCGGGCTTCGCCACCCTGCGCAAGGATACCAACTATATCCGCGCGTCTGACATGGGACAGCGCATGATCTTCTCCGGCGTGGTCGGTGAAATCTGGGGCTGTCAGATCGTGGTATCGTCCAAGATCGTGCCGGATACTACCCTCAAGGAGACCCGCTATTACATCGTCAAGCCCGGTGCCCTCCGCCTTGTCAACAAGCAGGGGACTTTCCTTGAGGTGAAGCGCGAGGCTGAGTATATGCGCGATACCATCTTCGCGTCCAAGCATTGTGCCGCTTACCTGTATGATGCTTCGAAACTCGTCGCCCTGTCCATCCCCACCGCTCTGCAGACCATCACCGAGGGCGCGGATGGTATCCATTGCGTGGACGGCGGGAGCGGGAAGACCATTCTTGTGATCCCTGCTCAGTACGCACCCACCCCGCCCACCTATAAGTGGGTGTACAAGCTGTCTGATTCCGGCTTGACCCCGGTGTTTGGAACCGCGCAGACCGCTACCACTGACTGGGTTTCCTCTACTACTGCCTTTTCCTGCGATAAGCAGTACGCCCATGTCATGCTTGTGGACAGCGCGAACAAGCCCATCAAATACTGCGAGGTCACGCCCGTCGTGGGGCTGTGACGCGCTTCCTGCCGGGGGGCGGGCTTGATCCCCCGCTCCCTGGCTCTCCCGACGCCGTTTCCATTCCGACTGATTGGAGCGTATTTCATGGCCGCGATTGACACTTTCAAGACCCTGCTGAATGGGGCAACGCCCCCGGCTGATGCCTACATCACCGCGCTCCTGAACCAGGCGGACGCGCTCATCCTGGGCTATACACGCCTGGCCTCCGTCCCTGCCACCCTGGACAGCGTCCGCGCCGCCCTTGCCCTGGTGCTGTTCAACCGCGCCGGGGCGGAGGGTGAATCAAAACGCATTGAGGGTGAGATCACTTCCTACTATGAAGCGATCCCGGAATCTATCCGCGTTGCCCTCCGGCGTTTCCGTTCCGCTCAGGCTGTTTCCCTTTTGGATTTGCTCTGATGCTCCGCCGCCGCCGCCTTCTTTCCGTCCATTGTGACAAGACCGCTCAGCTTGCCGATGCAACCGGAGGCGTTTATCGGCTGAAGACCGTCACGCACTTCGACTTCCCCGCGCTCCTTCTCCCGCCCCGCCGCCGCATCGTGCGGACGCTGTCCGGCTTTCGGCTCTCTACCACGTGGACGGTCATCCCGGACGGCTTCCCGGATGTGTCGCAGAAGGACTACCTGTACCTTCCCGGCGATGCCCGCGCCTACCTTGTCACCGGGCTTCGCTCCTATCCCCGGCATATGGAGATCGACCTTGAGATCCTGAATTGACCTCTATCCGTTCTTTTATTCTGTTTTGCGGGGGTGCTGCCGTGCTTGCCTTGATGACTTCCGTCTATACCGCGCTCCATTCCGGTATGTCCTGTGCCGTGTCCCGCGCATGGCCTGACCGTGATCCCATCATGCCGTCCCTGTCTTTCCGGCTCAAGTCCTGGGCGCGGCTCCCTGACGGCTCTGCTGTTGCGACCGTCGCTGTGCAGATACGCGCCATCAATCCCGCCCTCTGTGATGATCTTGGGGAAGACGCGGACACCGTCATGCAGACGCTCGGCTTCGCCCTGTCCGCCGCCGCGGACGATGTGGAACCTGATACCGGATTCCCGCTCAAGTTGTTGGAGTTTTCCGCCGTCCTGGGGGGTGCTGCTGTCGCCCCCCTGTCCCTGTCCATTCTGAAGTCCGGCTCTTATGCGTCCATCAATGGCTTGTCTGACTTCAAGGTTGATCCGGCTGAGGCACTTCTGATCCCCGCTGACAAGGTTTCTTCCGTCAATGCTTCGTTTACCATCGGTCGCACCCGGAAGGAGCGCATCACCGCCTCCGGCTTGTGGATTCCCGCCGATGTCGGTCAGCTTGCCGTCAGGACTGGTTTCCTTGCCGGGGCTTCTCAATGGTTCACTTTCGCCCGCTCCCCGCTGTCTTCCGTGTTCCTCGCCTTCATCGATTCTTTTGTCGCCTTGCCCTCCGGCTTTTCTTTCTCTTTGCAGGTCGTCTGATGTGCTTCGCCTGTCTCCCGCGCCCCGCGCTGAAAGGATTTCTGCATGAATGTACTGCTGAATGGTAACGCCGTACTGGAGCCGTCCGTCCTGTCCTCTGAGTGGGTGACCGTGGCGAGTGTCCTGCTTCGTCAGGTCACGCTCCGCTATGATTCCATCGCCCCCGCCGCCGCCACACTGATTCTCGCGCCGGGGACTGCCCCTGCCGGGGTTAATGTCACGTTCCTCGATCCCTCTACCAATGCGAACGCCACGCTCCTGCTTGTCTGTTACTCCGCGGAGATTTCCGCCGTCTTTGATCGTTCCGGCGTGATCACGTACGCGCCGCTTCTTCTGACCCTCCGCGCCGTTCCGCCGGGGCCCTGATGCTGTGAGGTGTTTTGATGGGGTTTGACGCCATGGTTTCCTTTGCCCTCTCCCGCTCCGGCTGCGCCTACGTCTACGGCTGCACAGGCAAGCCCTGCACGCCGGCGCAGCGCCTTGTCCAGTCACGGCAGTACCCCTCCTGCGCCCAGGCCATCCGGGAGAACTGCCCCGTTCTATCCGGCAGAACCGCTTTCTGCGCTTCCTGCAGGCATCAGGGCAGGCCGGCCTACGACTGCGCGCAGCTGGTCCGCTTCACCCTGCGGGAAGGCGGGTTCAGGCCGCCCTCCGGCGCGACCTCCCTGTGGCACGCGCGGGCCCTGTGGCAGGCGCGCCTGCCCTTTTTCCTGGAGTACGCGAAGAGACACTTCTGCATCCTCTTCCGCCGGGAACAGTCCGGCACGGCAGCCCGCACCGTCATGGCGCACACGGGCGTGTGCCTGGGGGACGGCCGCGTCATCGACGCGCGAAGCCATGCAAAAGGGGTCGTGCTGTCCGCCCCTCATGAATACCCCTGGTCGGACATGGCGATCCTGCCAGGCACGGAGGTAGGGGGCGCGCCTGATATGGTGACCCCTGCCATCCTGTCGCCGGGTTTCAAAGGGGAACCGGTCCGCTCCCTGCAGGCGCGACTGATCGCCCTGGGCTTCCCGCTGCCCCGCTGCGGCGCGGACGGCATATACGGCAGGGAAACACAGGCAGCGCTGAAAGCCTTCCAATACGCTCACGGCCTTGCCCCCACCGGCACGGCGGACGGGCCGACGCTGGCCCTTCTTCTTCCCTCTTCATCCGCCCCATCCGAACAAACAGAAGGAGGCATCCTTTGAATCAACTGTTCCGCTTCTGCGTATCCTGCCTGATGTCCTTTGGTGCGTTCCTGCTGCGGTCCCTGGGCGGCTGGGACGCGGCGCTCGGACTCCTTTTCCTGATGATGGGCCTGGACGTGCTCTGTGGTATGATCGTCTCCTTCATGCGCCGCTCCGGCCTGACCCCCGGCGGGGGGTTCCAGTCCCGCACTTTCTTCCTTGGCCTTTCGCGCAAACTGCTGATGATCCTTTTGGTCATCCTTGCCACCGCCCTGGACGGCCTTCTGGGCGCTCAGATCTGCCGCATCGCTGTGATCGGTTTCTACTGCGCGAACGAGGCATTCTCCATCATTGAAAACGCTGCCCTGATGGGGGTCCCCTTCCCCAGGGGGATCCTCCGCGCGCTGGAGCGCTTCCGGGACGCGATGGACGAGAAGGAAGGGGACTGATGCCGGGCGGCAGGATCAAAAAATTCACGCCATCGGCATCAAAAACCGTACGTTTCTAATTGCATAGGCGGGAAGGTTGGTATATGATTGACTTGCACGGCAACCATGCCGTCAGTCGTCTCCGCGCCTGAAAGGCCACGCGGGCCCGGCGCGACACATCAAGGAGGAAACGCCATGTCAAAGAAAACCTGGACCACCATCCTGATTGTTCTGCTTGTGGTCGCCGCGGCGGTGGGCATCTACTTCCTGACCCGGCCGGCGGCCAAACCGGAAGAACCGGCGGTCACGGCAGCCCCGGCTACCGAAGTTCCCGTGACGGAAGCCCCGGCGACAGAAGTTCCCGTGACGGAAGCTCCGGCAACCGAAGCCCCGGCAACGGAAGCCCCGGCGACGGAAGCCCCTGCCGCAAAGACAAAGGTCACCATCTGGCACACCTTTACCGAGGGGCAGGAAGCCTACCTGAAGAAGGCGGCTGATGATTTCAACGCTCTGCAGGAAGGCATCCAGGTCGAAGTGCTCAGCCAGCCCTACTCAGGCTTCACCAACACCGTGTACAGCGCCGTGGTCGAGGGCATCGGCCCGGACATC
>CAUJDI010000049.1 GCA_963169565.1 Bacillota bacterium
GTCCCACACGGCTCCTTAGATGCTTTCGGGCAATCGTCCTGATGTCATGGCCGGAGAGGGTGATCGTCCCGGCCTGCGGCGCGTACATGCGCTGCAGCAGCAGCGCGATGCTTGACTTGCCGGAGCCGGTCGCGCCGAGGATGGCGGCGGTCTGGCCTGCCTTGATGGTGAAACTGAGGTCTTTGAGCACCTCAGAGCTCCCGTCGTACTTGAAACCTACCCTGTCAAACACGATGTCTCCGTCAAGCGCGGGCGCTGTCGCCCCCGGCTGGTCTTCCTCCGCTTTCTGGCGGAGGATCTCGTCGATGCGCTCCAGGGAGACCATGGTCCGTCCGCCCTGGGAGAGGATGCGCCCCAGGTTGCGCACCGGCCAGATCAGCATGCCGACGTAGCTGGTAAACACCACGATGTCCCCGATGGAAATGCGCCCGGCCTGGGCCTCTGACAGGCAGAAGAGCAGCGTCAGCAGCGACTGGACCATGCCCATCAGGTCGCCGGAGCTCCAGTAAAAGGCGTCAAGCCAGGTGAGCTTCAGGAACTTGTCCCGGGTCTCCCGGCTGGCGGCCTCGTACTTTTCGATCTCCCGCTGCGCCTGCCCGAAGGCGCGCACCACGCGCATCCCCGTCAGGTTTTCCTGAAGCACGGTGGTCAGCCGCCCTTCCGACTCGTCGGCTGTGCGGAAGGCCTTGATGATCAGCTTGAAGAACAGCCAGGCGAACAGGAACAGCACCGGCATGATGACCAGGCTGACCATGGTGATCCGAAGCGACAGGGGAATCAGCAGCGCCAGTGCGATCCCGACCATCATCACGGCGTCCACGATGCTGAGCATGTTCATGGCGAGGAAACGTCGGACCGTGTCCACGTCGGAGGTACAGCGCTGCACCAGGTCTCCCGTCACCGACTGGCTGTGGTAACTGAAGGGAAGTTCCTGCAGGTGGGCATACAGGTCGTTGCGCAGCCTTTTAGCGGCGTTTTCGCTTCCGACGGCCGTCCAGCGCCCCTTGAGGAAGTTGCAGACGCCGTTGAGAACGCTGATGAGCACCAGGACGAGCCCCGGGATCCAGAGGTTCGCGCGCATGAATTCGCGCCCGCCCAGATCATTGACGAAGCCGGACATAAAGCCCGGCAGCCTGGAGGGCAGGCCGCTCAGGTAATTGTCCAGCACCTCCGCCAGTACGGCGGGGGTGAGGAAACCCAGGAAAACACTGACGACGGCCAGAACGGCAGCGCCTGAAAAATGACCTGCATTCTCTTTGAGCAGGCTGAGGAACAGCTTGTAATTACGTTTCTTCATATTTCACCTAACATTTTATGACAAAAAAACAGCTCCCGCACTTGACCATGCCGGAGCCTGCCTGAAGCCGCTGAAAGACTTGTCTCAGCGCAGGGAAAGCCGGCCGTGACATGGCTTGACTCCAGTGTTCCAGCTCCGGATGATCCCGATCTGATTCATGTCCCGGCCTCCTTTCTGATGATTGCCCGCACATTATAGGGCTGTGTACTGCTGATGTCAAGCGATTTCCTGCGAAAAATCGGATAAATTGCTTATTTCTCTATTATAAGCGGGGCAGAACAAGCCGCGGCGCTGATCAGGAACCGAAAATCTCAGCGGCCTCTGCCATGTTTTGAATGACTTGTACATGGATGGGACAGCGGTCCTCGCAGCTGCCGCAGGAGACGCAGGCGCGTCCGCCGGCCTTGAGGGAGGCGTAGTGCTGGCGTACGCTGGGCGGCACGTGAGCCTTATCCAGCCGGGCGATGTCCAGATAGCGATGGACGGAGGCGATGTCGATGCCGGCCGGGCAGGGCTGACAATGGCTGCAGTAAACACAGGCGCCGTCGATCAGATTGCCGCCTGCTTTCAAAACCGCCCCGTAATCTTTCTCGCTCTCCTCCATCGCAAGGTAGCGGCAGGCTTCTTCAATTTCCCCGGCGCTTTGATACCCCAGCATCACGCTGGCCACCGCCGGGCGCGACAAGGCGTAATGGATGCACTGGCCTACGCTCAGGGGGGAAGTGAAAGGCGTGTGTTCCTTTGACAGCAGTTTGCCCGCGCACAGGGTCTTCATGCAGGTGATGCCCACGCCCTTCTGCTCGCACAGCAGATACAGGGACATCCGGGCGCTGTCCATGTTTGCCGTTCTGAGGCCGGGATTCTCGGAGAACAGCATGTCTATCGTCGCGTCGGACGGGCTCATGTCAAAGGCGGGGTTCACGCTGAACATCAGGGTCTCGATCAGCCCCATCTCCACCATTCTGCGCGCGATCAGCGGATTGTGGGAGGTCGCCCCGACGTGCCGGATCACGCCGTCCTGCTTGAGTTTCCAGGCGTAGTCCGCGATGCCGTTCTTCATCACCTGATCCAGGGCGTCCTGGGTATCCATGAAAAAGAACATGCCGAAATCGATGTGATCGGTTTCAAGCGCCGGCAGCAGATCCTCAAAATACCGCCTGCAGGCGTCCAGGTCACGGCTGATGCTGTATTGCCCATTCTCCTCTACCGAACCGATGGAGCCCTGGATCATGAACTGTCCGCGCATCCCGCGAAGCGCGCGTCCGATATCGCGGCGGACTTCCATTCCTGGCATGAACAGGTCCATCATGTTGACGCCCTTGCGGTTCGCGGCAGATATGACTTCTTCGATCAGCCCGAATGGCTTGCCCTCCAGGTGTTCGGCTCCCATGCCGATCACGCCTGCTTTCAGGCCGGTGCTGCCCAACTCCCTGTAAATCATGCGGACCCTCTTTTCACCATAATGCTGTTTCATTGATCCTACATCTTTGGGAAAGGCATTTCAATGCACGGCATGAATCCCTTTGCTCCTGCCAAAACGGCTCCGGCCGATTTGCCGGAGCCGAAGGAATGCCTGACCGGGCCTTACCAGCTCGATTTCATCGCCCGGGCAACCGCATTCTGGTGGGCTTGGTCGACCAGGTTGGTCCCATGGGTCTTTGACTTGTAGAAATGCACGCAGAAATGGCCTTCAAAGGTGTTGCCGGGAATGGTGTCCTCTTCGTGGGGCATGGTATTGATCGAGGCCGCGTAGACGTGCCCGTTGTACTTGACCAGCACCGCCCTGCGTGCCCAGGAGAAGGATCCGCCGGAGATCTCCTTCATCGTTTTCGCGTCCTCCTTGCTGAGCGGTTCCGCGTCCAGGTGGTTGTAGCCGCTCCACCGCCTGGCTGAAAACGTCTTCCCCGTTGATACGTCCTTGATGGTAAAGCTGGCCCATTGCGGGATCACGTCCTTGCCGCCGTTGAACCAGTCCAGCTTTTCGGTGGGGATGGTGTAGTTGGCTGCGTTCTTGCCGAAGAGCTTCCGGATGGTCGAGAACCCCGCGATACCGTCGGCGGACAGCCCCACCGCCTGCTGGTAGCGCTTCACTGCGTCCTGCGTCCCCCTGCCGTAACCGGAATCGACCAGGCCCTTGTAGTAGCCTTTCAGTTTCAGCGCCTGCTGGAGGGCTTTGACGTGCTTGCCGGAAGAGCCGGGCGAGGAGGTGTTGGGCACGGCGATCTGCGAAATGCTTTTGATCCCGGCCATCCCCGGGTCGTCCTTGACGGGCGTTCCCCCGGTCCCGAACAGCATGGCGATGGTCGCGCTGTCTGCCGTCCCGCTCGCGCTGAGCTTCGCGGCCTGCTGGAATTTTCTCACGGCCTCCGCAGTCATCTCGCCGTACTTTCCGTCTACTGTGCCCTTGAAATAACCCTTGATCTGCAGCGCGCGCTGCAGCTTTTCCACGGCATCCCCGGATGACCCTGTGCGGGTCGCCGCCGGCGTTTTGCCCAGGTCCTTGATGGTCCTGGCCGAGGCGTACTTGCTGGCCGGCTTCGCCTCCGCACCGAATTCCTTCAGCGCGGCGGAAGGCACGTTGAGATATTTGCGCATGACATAGCCGGTGAAGGTCTTGAACCTGACCTTGAAAAAATCCCCGCTGACACCGAGCAGCTCGACCTTCTCGCCCTTTTTCAGCAGGTCGTAATAGCTGCTTGTGGTGTTTGCCTTCATTCGAAGGAACACCTTGTCGGTGTTCACGCTGCCGGTATGGCTGGCCGCCATGGCCGGGGAGGTGAACAGCCCCGTGAGGGTGAGGATCGTCATCAGCACTGCAGCGGTGCGCCGCAAGGGGTTTTGCATGGCTTCCTCCTTGACTTGCGTGGGTCGATGATCCGGTCTTGGACAAAATATATTACATAAATATTACAATGTCAAGTCTTTTTTACGAATTTGTTAAGCAAACGCATGGCCGAGCCCCTAACAAGCGGCAAGCTGAGAGGCGACACAGGCTTATCATCGGCACCAACATGGACTTGTCTTTGGGCCCTGTGCTATAATCCCGCATGCAGCTTGATGCTGAGACACATAAGATACAGAGGGGTTTGCGGATGTACGACGCGGTCATCATCGGCGGAGGTGTCATCGGCTGTGCCGTCGCGCAGCGGCTGAGCGAATACGCCGGGCGCTTCGCGGTCATGGAAAGGGCGTCGGACGTCAGCGAAGGCGCCAGCAAGGCCAACAGCGGCATCGTGCACGCGGGTTATGACGCGAAGGCAGGCAGCGAAAAGGCAAGGCTGAACGTCAAGGGCGCCGGGATGATGCGGAAACTGTGCGACCGACTGGGCGTTCCCTTCGGCATGCCGGGCGCCATGGTGCTTGGTTTTCTGGAAAATGACCGGAACGCCCTTGAAGCGCTGCTTGAGAACGGCATCAGAAACGGAATCGAAGGATTGCGGCTGATCGGCCGGGAAGAGATCCTCCGGATGGAACCTCATGTGAACCCGGACGTGTTCATGGCGCTGCTGGTTCCCTCCTCCGGCCTTGTCAGCCCCTATGAGCTAACCCATGCCCTGGCGGATTCCGCCTGTGAGAATGGGGTGGAATTCCTCCTGGATACACAGGTCCTCTGCCTGTCCAATGAGGAGGGGACCTGGAGGATCACCACTGACAGAGGCGTTTGTATCTCCCGCTGCGTGATCAACTGCGCGGGTGTCGGCGCGGACACCCTGCACAATCAGATCTCCGACAGGAAGGTCGAGATCGTTCCCCGGCGCGGCCAGTATTACCTGACAGACCACACGCTGCCGCTGACATTCAAGCGCACGATGTTCCAGGTACCCACCAGGATGGGCAAGGGCGTGCTGGTCAGCCCGACCACGCACGGCAATCTGCTGTTTGGTCCGACGGCGGAGGACATCACTGACGGGGACGACACCGCGACGACGCGGGAGGGGCTTAAGGATGTGATGGACAAGGTGCGCCTCACCTACCCCGAAGCAGACCTCCGCAGCGTGATCACCACCTTTTCCGGCATCCGCGCCCATGAGCAAGGGGGGGATTTCATTATCGGGGAGGTGCAGGGGGCGATGCCCGGCGCCTTTGAGGCCATCGGCATTGAAAGCCCCGGACTGTCCGCCGCCCCCGCCATC
Source organism: Bacillota bacterium (assembly GCA_963169565.1). Taxonomy (GTDB): domain Bacteria; phylum Bacillota; class Clostridia; order Christensenellales; family Aristaeellaceae; genus UBA6115. Next base: position 5,431 of record CAUJDI010000049.1, read on the forward strand.
GGGCAGGAACTGGGGGACTGGGTCGCCTGGCATCTCAGGCTGGGCAGGAATCTTTCCTATACCGAACCTGTCCCGCTGGACAGGCCCTTCGCCGGCATGAATGAGCAGGAGCGCCGCCGGGCCTATGAACGCGACCCTGATTACGGCAGGATCGTGTGCCGATGTGAGCAGGTGACCGAGGCAGAGGTGCGGCGGGCGATCCGCCGCCCGGTGGGCGCGCGCAGCCTTGACGGGGTCAAACGGAGGACGCGCGCGGGGATGGGGCGTTGCCAGGGCGGTTTCTGCTCCACCCGCGTGATGCAGATCCTGGCTGAGGAGCTGGGCTGCGATTTGAATGAGGTCACAAAATCCGGCGGCGGCAGCTGGATCCTGAGCGATCGGATCAGGGGAGATGAAAGGCGATGAGTGAAAAACGCATCCCTGTCGATCTCCTCATTATCGGGGCCGGCCCGGCGGGCCTCGCGGCAGCGATCGCCGCCAAGCGCGCCGGCGTGATGGATCTTGTGGTGCTGGAGCGGGAAGACGTTCCCGGCGGCATCCTCAACCAGTGCATCCATAACGGCTTCGGCCTTCATCGCTTCAAGGAAGAGCTCACCGGCCCGGAGTATGCCCAGAGGGACATCAGGGAGGCGCGGGACCTGAACATCCCCGTGCGCTGCGGGACGGCGGTCCTCTCCGTATCCCGCGGCAAGCAGGTCACCGCCGTCAGCCGGGATCGGGGGATCGAGGTCTTCCAGGCAAGGGCGATCATTCTGGCCATGGGCTGCAGGGAACGCCCACGCGGCGCCCTGGCCATCCCTGGCACGCGGCCATCCGGGATCTTCAGCGCGGGCACGGCGCAGAAACTGGTCAATATGGCGGGCTTCATGCCCGGCCGCCGCGTGGTGATCCTGGGCAGCGGCGACATCGGGCTAATCATGGCGCGGCGCATGACGCTCCAGGGGGCCAGGGTGCTCTGCTGCGCCGAGCTGATGCCCTATTCCAGCGGGCTGAACAGGAACATCGTGCAGTGCCTGCAGGATTATGACATCCCGCTTTTGCTTTCCCACACGGTGGTGGACATCAGGGGGCGCAAGCGGCTGGAGGGCGTTGCCATCGCCCGGGTCGATGAGTCCAGGCAGGTGATCCCCGGCACGGAAAAGCAAATCAGCTGCGACACCCTCCTGCTTTCGGTCGGCCTGATCCCGGAGAATGAGCTGTCCCTTACGGCGGGTGTGAAACTGTCGCCCGTCACTTCCGGCCCTGTCGTCAATTCCCGCTTTGAGACCAGCGTCCCGGGTATCTTCTCCTGCGGCAACGTGCTGCACGTCCATGACCTGGTGGACTACGTCAGCCGGGAAAGCATGCAGGCCGGCCGAGCGGCGGCGGCTCTGTTGACGGAGGGAAGACAGGCTGCCGACAGGGTGGCGGTCAGGGATGGGCAGGGCGTGCGAGGAACAGTGCCCCAGCGTCTGGAACTGCCCAGGGGGGAGATCACCGAAGGCATGGAATTGATGTTCCGCCCCGACCGCGTTTATCAGAACCACTTCGTGACCCTCCGCACCGGAAAAGGCGTGCTGTTCAGCCAGCGCTGTCTGATTCTCACCCCGGGAGAAATGGCGGAGGTCAAGCTCAGTCCGAAGATGCTGGAGCAGATGCGAGGCCAGGAACTGACTGTGGAGATCCGGCCGGATAAGCAAGCCTGATGAATGGAGAGCCTATGCCGAAAAAACACCTGATCATCGGAGGCGTCGCGGGCGGCGCCTCCATTGCCGCACGGCTGCGCAGGCTGGACGAGTGCGCGGACATCACGATGCTGGAGCGCGGACGCGACGTGTCCTTCTCCAACTGCGCCCTGCCCTATTTCCTGGGGGGAGAGATCGGGAGCAGCGGGGAGCTGAAGCTGATCAGCCCTGAAACCTTCTGGGAGCGCTACCGTGTCCGTGCTCTGACACGGCATGAAGCGCTGAGGATCGACCGGGATACGAGAACAGTGTTGGTGCGCGACCTCCAGTCAGGGACTGAAACGGAAATGCCCTATGACACCCTCTTCCTCTCCCCCGGGGCCAGCCCCGTCATGCCCGCCGCCATACCGGGCATTTCCCTGCCCCATGTGTTCTCTGTGCGCAATGTGGAGGACGTGGAGCGGATTCACGCCTGGCTGAGCGGCAAAGGCGTACGCCGGGTCGCCGTCATCGGCGGCGGTTTCATCGGCCTGGAGGTCATGGAGAACCTGCGCGCGGCAGGGCATCAGGTCAGTGTGATCGATATGGCGCCGCAGGTGATGCTGCCCTTTGATGAGGACATGGCCCAGCTGCTGCATAAGGAGATCGTTGACCATGAGGTTCAGCTGATTCTGGGTGATGGCATTTTCAGCATCCAGGAGGATGCAGTCACCCTTTCCTCCGGCAGGCAGATACCGGCGGAGGCAGTCATCATGGCCATCGGCGTGAAGCCTGAAACTGGCCTGGCACGGGAAGCGGGGCTGGAGATCGGCGCGACCGGCGCCATCCTGGTGGATGAGCGGATGCGCACGTCGGACCCGCATATCTATGCCGTGGGCGACGCGGTCGAAGTCCGCCGTTTCCAGACCGGGAAGCCGTCAAAGCTGGCGCTGGCCGGGCCTGCCCTGCGCCAGGCGCGCAGGGCTGCCAATGACGCTTACGGCATCCTGGACGCCCTTCCCGGTGTCGTTGGCAGCGCGGTCATCCGTGTGTTCGGCCTGGCCGCCGCCTCCACCGGCATGAACGAGCGGCAGTGCCGGGAGGAGGGGCTGGATTACGGGGTTTCCTTTGTGATCCCCTTCGACCGGGTCGGGATCATGCCGGGCGCTGCACCGATGTTCTTCAAACTCCTGTATGAAAAGGGCACCGGCCTCGTGCTGGGCGCGCAGGCGGTCGGCCGGGGGAATGTGGACAAGCGCATCGACGTGGTGTCAACCGCGCTGCGCTTCCGGGCCGGCATCAGGGACCTGAAGGACCTGGAACTGTGCTATGCCCCGGCTTTCGGGACCGCCCGTGACGTGGTGAACCTGGCGGCGATGGCCGCCTGCGACCAGGAGGACGGGCTTGTCCGGCAGGTCTCCTTCACGCAGGTGCGCCGCCTGCTGGAACAGGGGGAGTACATCCTGGACGTGCGGGAGACGTGGGAGTTCGCCGCGGGCCATATCATCGGCGCGGTCAACATCCCGCTGGGCGCACTCCGCGGGCGGCTGGGGGAGATCCCCCGGAACAAGCCTGTCTATGTCCACTGCAGGACGGGGCAGCGCAGCTACAACGCCGCCCGCGCCCTCACGCAGCTGGGATTTCCGGAAGTCTGCAACGTGGCCGGTTCCTTCCTGGCCCTGAGCTGGTATGAGTATTACCGGGATATCACGGACGGCCGGGAGAAGATCCTGACCGGGTACAACTTTTGCTGATCGCCAGCCATGGGGATTAAAAAGCAATCCTGTCCGGCCAGGGCAGGATTGCTTGTTTGGGTACTCAGGCTCCCTTGTGACTTAGATATCCGTTGGGGTTGCCTTTCTGCCACCTCCAGGCGTCCCGGCACATTTCCTCGATCCCCAGCTGCGCCTGCCAGCCCAACAGATCCTTTGCCTTTGACGGGTCCGCGTAGACTGTTCCGACGTCGCCGGGGCGGCGCGGGCCGATGGTATAAGGGACTTTGACGCCGTTGACCCGCTCGAACACGCTGATGATCTCCAGCACGCTGTATCCCCGCCCCGTGCCCAGGTTGAACACCTCGCATCCCGTGTGCGTCAGCGAGTAGTCCAGGGCGCTCAGGTGGCCCCTGGCCAGGTCGGTCACGTGGATGTAATCCCTCACCCCGGTGCCGTCGGGCGTGTCATAATCGTTCCCGTGGACCTGAAGGACCCGAAGGCGGCCCATCGCCGTCTGGGTGATGAAGGGCAGGAGGTTGTTGGGGATGCCGGCGGGGTCCTCCCCGATGCGGCCGCTCGCGTGCGCGCCGATGGGGTTGAAGTAACGCAGCAGGACGACGCTGAAACGCGGGTCGGAAGCCGCCAGGTCCGTCAGGATGCGCTCGCACATCAGTTTGGTCCACCCGTAGGGATTCGTGCATCCCAGCGGGGCGGTCTCAGCCACCGGCATCGGACTGCCCGGCGCGTACACGGTGGCTGAGGAGGAGAAGATGAACCGGAAGACGCCCCGGCGCTTCATGACCCGGCAAAGCGCCAGCGTGGTGCCAATGTTGTTCGCATAGTATTCAAGCGGCAGACGCACTGATTCCCCGACGGCTTTCAGCCCGGCAAAGTGGATGACGCAGCCGATCTCCCCCTGCGCGAACACTTCCTCAAGCTGTGCTTCATCCGCCGCGTCAAAGCGATAAAACCTTAAGGATTTTCCGCTGATCGCCTCCACCCTTTTGAGGGACTCCGGATGGCTGTTGCGCAGGTCGTCGACCACCGAGACCTCATGCCCCGCCTTCAGCAGTTCAAGACAGGTGTGCGATCCGATGAAACCCGCCCCGCCGGTGACCAATACTTTCATGCCCGATCCCTCCGAATGCATCGTTGTTCCCATCCACTGGAAAGCTTGCCCGCCCCTCAGGGCTGGTTGACGAGATAACTGTCCAGCAGGACGTTCTCCATAAAATCGTTCCTGTATACGTCCATCCCGACCCTGGTCCCGGCAAGGCCGAAGCGGTAGCTGGACTGGCTGCTGTCCCGCGGCTCGACCTGGAACTGCTCATAGCGGTGCTGGGAAACGTGTTTCCCGTAGCCCTCCTGCGCCATTTCAAAGCCCGTCCGGCCGGCGAAGGCCTTCAGCGGTTGGTCCCAGTCCATTTCAAGCGCATGGTCCGGATACAGGTGCAGATAGAGCTTGCTGACCTCAAACGTGCCATATTGCTGCGCTGTGGCCGGATACCTATCCGCGTCCGCGGCGGCGTCAAACGCGTACAGGGAGGCGTCCGCGCACATCCGGTGCATTCCATGGCCGTATTCGCCCTCAAGGTCATGGGTGACAACGACCCGCGGTTTGTATTTCCTGAACAGCTCTGTGACAAAACCCTTGACCTTTCTCTCGCCGAACTGCGCGTAGGCTTTGTCCAGTTTAAGGGAATAGCTGTCGCTAAAGGGACCGAACACCGGGTAATTGCGCATGCCCATGGTCCACAGAGAGTTGAGCAGTTCGCTGCGCCGGGTGCGCGTGGCAAGGCTCAGCGAACAGGCGACGACGTCAAGGCGCTTCTCACCCGCGTACACCGGGATCGTCCCGCCAAAAAACAGCGCTTCGTCGTCCGGGTGGGCGAAGAAGATAAGCAGGTCGCAGCTTTCGTCCGGCTGCTGCCATTGCTGTACGTAGGGCGGCACTTCTCCCGGGCCTAGGACGAAGATCTCCTCCAGCCCGAACCAACTCATGCTTTTCCCGGTGGGCCTGAGCCGAAGCTCCTCCGCGCCGTCCAGCGGGACGTACTGGTGCATGAACGGTCCTGCGGGGTATTCGGCCGTCAGCCAGGCTCCATTGATCTTCTGCTCCAGCGTCCACGCCCCCGGCTCTTCCATCCAGCACAGGTAGAGGCCCCACGCCGGCGCCGGGCAGCTGATGGTGACTGTTTTCCTGCCTGTGTTGCCGTTCCAGTAAGTGTTCCAGTCACGGTCATACAGGCGCTCCGCCGTCCAGCCTTTGGATTCGACGGTGAACACGCACTTCGCCGTGATGTCCTCCGCCTCCTCTGCCATTGCCGAAACGGCGGGGAGCAGGAGGGCGAGCAGCATCAGGAGGAGACACTTTTTCATCCGTGATCCTTTCAAGGCGATCTGACGCCAGTATAGGGAGGGGTGAAAAGGGTGTCAATCATCCCGTCCCCCCTCTTTATGAAGGATTGACAGCTTTTTGGGGTGAAGGTAGAATGACACCATGGTTTTCGCTTTGGATGAGGAGAATAGGCATGCCGCACGACCCGATCAGGAGCATCCTTACGCACTTCCGCTTCAGGGGGGAGTTCGTTTCATTCAGGGAACTGAACTCCGGAAACATCCACAGGACCTTCTATCTTCTCTTCCGTGACGGCGCCCGGGAGTACGGCTATACGCTCCAGCGCTTCAACACCTACGTGTTCCCCGATCCCCTGGGCGTCATGCGCAACATCTCCCATGTCACGCAGCACCTGAAAAAGAATATCCTCCTTCATGAAAAACGCGCCGACCGTCAGGTGCTGGAACTGGTGCAGACGGTCAGCGGCGAAGTGATGCATACGGATGAAGCAGGCGGGGTCTGGAGAGCCTATGAGTACATCACGGACGCCGTGGCGCTGGACAGGGTGGACAGCCTTGAACAGATGGAGGAAGTGGGCCGCGCCTTCGGGCGCTTCCAGCGGTATCTGGCGGATTTCCCTGCGGAAAGCCTGTTTGAATCCATCCCGGATTTTCATCATACCGCAAAGCGCTTCGATGCCTTCCTCCGCGCGAAAGAGGAGGACCGCGCAGGCCGCGCGGGGCAGGTCAGGGAAGAAATCGGTTTTTTTCTTGAGCGCCGGGACGTGATGGGCGAGATCGTCCGCCTATTGGAAAAGAAGGAACTACCGCTGCGGGTCACCCACAATGACACCAAGTCAAACAACGTCCTGCTGGATGTGAAAACGGGAAAGGCGCTGTGCGTCATTGACCTGGACACGGTGATGCCCGGTTCCTCCCTGTACGATTACGGGGATGGCGTGCGATTCGCCGCATCCACCGCCAGGGAGGACGAGGAGGACGTCAGCCTGATCAGCCTTGACATGCAGAAAGCCGGCGCTTTTACGAGGGGCTTCGTTTCGGAGACCGCCGGGATCCTTTCGGAGGGGGAACTGCTCCGCCTGCCGCTGGGGATCAAGGTGATGACCTGCGAGCTGGCAATGCGTTTCCTGACCGACTACCTGAACGGAGACCTGTATTTCAAGATCAGCTCACCGGAACATAACCTCATCCGCGCACGGGCACAGATCGCGCTGCTCAAAGATGTGGAGCGCAAGGAAGAAGCGCTTTCGGACATGGCCGCGCGAGACGCGGCCCGCTATGCCTGAGCCTTTGCATGAAGGACGGTCACGATGAGCGTGCCATCCCGCACCTGGACCCTTACGGGGCCGCCCGTCGCCTCATTGCTGACCCCCAGCGGGATGAAGGGGTCAAGGGCCGCTTCGCATAAGGGATAACGCAGCCCGCTGAGGGTGACGCCTCTTGCCGGGCCTCCCCAGGCGAACACGGATATTGGGACCCCTTTGGGAAGAGCCGGCATGGTCAGGATGCCATCAGACACGTGCAGGACGGTCACTTCAGGTGCGACGATGATCCCGTGCATACCCGCCCTCCCGAGCCCCGCGAGCAGGTGGACGTTTGCCAGGCTGTGGTCCAGCCGGCCGCCCAGCGCGCCGTACAGCTTGAACCGCCTGTACCCGCGCGCCTGAAGAAGGCGAAGGGCCAGCGCCATGTCCGTAAGGTCCTTGCTCCTGGGAAAACGGAGGCTGGCGATCCCTCTGGGCAGCCTGTTGATGGAATCCATATCGCCCAGCACCAGGGATGGCCTGATGCCATGCCGTCTGAGCGACTCATACCCGCCGTCGGCCGCGACGACCGCGTCAAGGGGGCCCGGGGCAAATCCCCGGGTCGAAAACGATCCCGCTCCCGTGATGTACGCTGTCTTCTGCTCCATGTAACGCCTCCCTGCGAAGTATACCCTGACAGACCGCCCCCTGACGGCGGGAAAGGACCTCTTTTGAAAAAGAAAACCCTGTACGCCTGCACTGCCTGTGGCTTTGAATCTCCGCGCTGGTATGGGAAGTGCCCGGGATGCGAGGCATGGAATACGCTGGAGGAGATCCCTGAACCGGCCGAAGCGCCAATCGTTAAGACAACGCAGAAACGCCCGGGAGGCACGGGCGACGCTGTCCAGGAACTCTCGGTCATCACCGCGGATGAGACCATCCATCAGACCACCGGCATCCCGGAATTCGACCGCGTCCTGGGCGGCGGCATCGTGGAAGGCTCCCTGCTGCTCATCGGAGGGGAGCCAGGGGTCGGCAAGAGCACCCTGCTGCTTCAGGTATGCGCCAACCTGGCAAGGCTGGGCAAGCGCGTGCTGTACGTGACGGGGGAGGAGAGTACGCGGCAGATCAAACTGCGCGCGCAGCGCCTTCACGCGGGGCAGGAGAAGGTGGCGGTCCTGTCGGAAAACGCCATGGACGCGGTGGAGGAGAAGTTGAACGCCTTTTCCCCGGAATATGCTGTGGTCGACTCCATCCAGACGATGTACCGGCCCGACATGGCGTCATCCCCGGGCTCTGTCAGCCAGGTGCGCGAGAGCGCGTCCATCCTGATGCGCTACGCGAAGACCTCGGGCTGCGCGGTCTTCCTGGTCGGGCACGTCACCAAGGACGGCGCCATCGCGGGCCCACGGGTGCTGGAGCACATGGTCGACGTCGTCCTTTATTTTGAAGGCGATCACCGAAGGGAATACCGTCTGCTTCGGGCGAACAAGAACCGTTACGGCTCCGTGAACGAATTGGGCCTGTTTGAGATGACCGGCGAGGGAATGCGCCCGGTGGAGAACGCTTCGGAGACCCTCCTGCGCGACCGGGCACCCGGTATTTCCGGTTCTGTCGTCTTCTGCGGGATGGAAGGTAGCCGGCCGGTATTGGTGGACCTGCAGGCGCTGGCGGCACAGAGCTTCTATCCCTCGCCCAAGCGCACCGTCAACGGCATGGACCAGGGACGGGTCGCGCTGCTGCTGGCGGTGATGGAAAAGCGGGCTGGGCTTAAACTATATAATCAGGATGTGTACGTCAACGTGGCCGGTGGGCTGAGCCTTGATGAACCGGCGGCGGACCTGGCGCTGTGTCTGGCCGTCGCTTCCTCCCTGTCGGACAGGACCCTCCCGGCTGACGTAGCGGCGATGGGCGAAGTGGGCTTGCTGGGCGAGGTGAGGCCCATTCCCCATATGGACCGCCGGCTGGCTGAATGCGCCCGCCTCGGCTTTGAACAGGTCATCTGCCCAAAGGACCGGCTGGGCAAGTCAAAGCCGCCCAAAGGCATGCGCCTGATCCCTGTCTCCACCCTCTCCCAGGCAGTCGCGGCGCTGCACCTGCTGACCACCGGGAGGGGAGCAAGAGGGGATGCGCAGGAATGAAACACTTACTTCATACTATATATATCAAATGACACGCTTTTTTCATTGTATGGCAGGCATTGAGAGGGTATATTGACAGCAGACGGAAGAATGATTTCCCATTGACGACAGAGAGGGGTGTGACCCATGAAAAAACGCATGCTGGCAGGCCTTGTGTGTGCCGTGCTCATCGTGAGCGCAGCGCTCATACCTGCTGTGGCGGAGAACCTGAAGTACGGCGCGCAGGGCGACCAGGTCGCACAGGCGCAGAAACGCCTGGCCCAGCTGGGTTTCTATGCTGACAAGGCGGACGGCAAGTTTGGTTACTCCACCTTCCTTGCGGTCAAAGGCTTCCAGGTCAAAAACGCTTTGACAGCCGACGGGGTCATCGGGGAAGCGACCGTGCGGAAGCTCTACAGCACAGGCGCTGTCAATCAGGCCGGCGCGGCGGATCCCTCAGCCTATAGCCTGCGTGTATCCTACGGCGCTTCCGGCCCCGCGGTCAGCCTGATCCAGAAATGGCTGAGCGACCTGAATTATTACAGCGGGCCGATCGAAGCCAAGTTCGGCTATTCCACGTTCCTGGCTGTGAAGGAATTTCAGCAGCGCAATGCCCTGACGTCCGACGGCGTGGTGGGCCCCCAGACCTGGATGCGGCTGCAGGATCCCGCGGCGGTGCCCAAGCCGCCGGCGCCTCCCGTGACCCCCGATCCGGCGGCCACCCCGACACCTGCACCCCCGCTGCGCCTTGCCTACGGGGACGCCGGGGCACTGGTGCTTCAGGCGCAGACCGCGCTTGCCAATTTGGGGTATTACACCGGCATACTTGACGGAAAGTACGGTTACTCGACCTTCCAGGCGGTGCGGGAGTTCCAGAGGGTCAACACCCTCAAGGTGGACGGCGTCATCGGTGCCCTGACCTGGGCGAAGCTGTTTGATCCGGCGGCACTGCCCAAACCCACCGCGGCCCCCACGGCGTCGGTGCTGCGCATCCAGTACGGCAATGAGGGGGACCTGGTCGTCCAGATCCAGACCAGGCTGACCGTACTGGGGTATTATGAGCTGGCCGTCGACGGGAAGTTCGGCTATTCGACCTATCTGGCTGTCCGCGCCTTTCAGGCCAAGAACGCGCTGAATGCGGACGGCATCGTCGGGCAGCTGACCTGGGATCGATTGATGGACGCGGGCGCGATCCCCAAATAAGCCCGGTCTGTGCCTGCCATCATGCAGGGCAGTCCGCTTTCGGGCGGGCTGCCTGTTCATTTGTCTGCGGATTTCGTATGCGGATATATTGACAGACAAGCTTCCCAGTGGTTTAATGATGCCTGTCACGCTGTTTAGCAGTGCTAAACAAACGGACGGGAGGTTGCCATGGACATCGGCGCGACACTGCGCAGCCTGAGGCTTGCGCGCAATCTGACACAGGAAGACCTTGCTGATCGGTGTGAACTGAGCAAGGGCTTTATTTCGCAGGTCGAAAACAACCTCACCTCGCCCTCGATCGCGACCCTCAAGGACATGATCGAATGCCTGGGTTCGAGCCTGAAACAGTTCTTCAGCGAAAGCGCTCCTGAAAAGGTCGTCTTCACCAGGGACGATATGTTTGAAAAGGTGGATGACGACCTGCTCAGGGGGCGCATCGTCTGGCTCATCCCCGACGCGCAGAAGAACCGGATGGAACCGATCCTGGTCACCCTGGGCCCGGGCGGGCGGACCAGCGAGTTTCCCGCGCATGACGGGGAGGAGTTTGGCTACGTTTTGGAGGGGGAGATCCTGATGAACGCAGGCCGGGCGCGTTATCCCGTCTCCAGCGGGGAAAGTTTCTGCCTTCATCCGGACGCGCCGCATTTTATCGAGAATACCGGGAACCGTGAAGCCCGTTTTCTGTGGGCTTCGACCCCGCCGACATTCTGAGCGGACCTCACGATTTTCTACTTGCCGGAGGACAGTATGCAGGAGAGGCCAAGGCTGATCAGCCTGGAGAAGGTGTACAAGGAGTATGACGGGACAGCGGTCCTCTCAGACATCAACCTGTACATCCGGAAGAACGAGTTTGTGACGCTCCTGGGCCCCTCCGGCTGCGGAAAGACCACGACCCTTCGGATCATCGGCGGATTTGAAACGCCGACCTCCGGTCGGCTGCTCTTTGACGGGCAGGACATCACCCACCTGCCGCCCTACAGGCGCCGTGTCAATACGGTGTTTCAGAAATACGCCCTGTTCCCGCACCTGAACGTGTTCGAGAACATCGCCTTCGGCCTGAAGGTCGCCAAACGTCCCGGGGATGAGATCAGGGCGAGGGTCGAAAAGATGCTGGAATTGGTCAACCTGCGGGAATACGGCAAGCGCAGCGTGGACAGCCTGTCCGGCGGGCAGCAGCAGCGCATCGCGATCGCCCGGGCATTGATCAACGAGCCGGAGGTGCTCCTTCTGGACGAGCCGCTGGCTGCACTGGATCTGAAACTGCGCCAGGAAATGCAGCTTGAGCTGAAAAGGATGCAGAAAAGCCTGGGCATCACGTTCATCTACGTCACCCATGACCAGGAGGAAGCGCTGACGATGTCGGACATCATCGTGGTGATGAAGGACGGGCTGATCCAGCAGATCGGCACCCCCAGGGACGTGTACGACGAGCCCAAAACGGCTTACGTCGCCAATTTCATCGGCCAGTCCAACATCATCAGGGGCAACATGGTGCATGATGAACTGGTCCATTTCTGCGGCGCGGATTTCCCCTGCGTGGACAAAGGCTTCGGAAGCGACGCGCCTGTCGACGTGCTCATCAGGCCGGAGGATCTGCAGATCGTCGGGATTTCCGAGGGGAAGCTGACCGGCATCGTGCGCAGTGTCCTGTTCAAGGGCGTTCACTTCGAAATGATGATCGAATCCTCCGGCATGCTCTTCAAAGTCCATTCGACGGTCATGCAGCCGGAGGGGTCCTCCGTCGGGCTTGACGTCATCCCCTTCAACATCCATATCATGAAGCCGACGCTGAATGAAGAGGCAGTCGACCGGGAGGAGCCGGAAGCGGAGGACATCGACAGATGAAGGGAATGGCTTTCTCGTCCTGGACGTCCTGGCTGATGGCGCTGGGCTTCATTGTCTTTGTCGCCATGGTCGTGTTGAGCATCCGGCGCAACCAAGGGATCAGGAGAACGCTGTTCGCGTTTCCCTACGGCTTGTGGATCGTGCTGTTTACCCTCATCCCGCTGCTCCTGATCGGGTACTATGCTTTCACTGACCGCGCCGGCGCTTTCACGCTGGATAACTTCAAGATGTTCTGGGACAGCAATTACGAGATGAACAAGCAGCTGGCGGAGATGGGCCTTGATCCGGCTGCCCTGGGCCTTGCACGGGGAAACGTCAACGTGGACACGCTGATCTACTCCCTGTGGATGGCCTTTCTTTGCACGCTGATCTGCCTTCTTTTGGGCTACCCGGCGGCGCTGTTCATGGCGGACAGGCATTTCAGGCTGGGCAGTACGCTGGTAGTGCTGTTCATCATCCCCATGTGGATGAACTTTCTGCTGCGCACCATTGCCTGGATGAGCCTGCTGGAGGACAATGGGCTGATCAACACCTTCCTGGCCTCCCTCGGGCTGCCCAGGATGCAGCTGATGTACAATTCCCAGGCTGTGCTGCTGGGCATGGTCTACAACTACCTCCCCTTCATGGTCTTTCCGATCTTCAACGCCCTGAACAAGCAGGACCAGAGGCTGTCCGAGGCCGCGATGGACCTGGGCGCGAATGCCGCGAAGACCTTTATCAGGGTCACCATGCCGCTGTCCCTCCCCGGCGTCATTTCCGGGATCACGATGGTGTTCATGCCCTCTGTCACGACGTTCTTCATTCCACGCGTTCTGGGCGGCGGGAACACCGAGATGTTCGGTGACCTGATCGAGCGCACCTTTTTATCAGCCGACAACTGGAACGTCGGGAGCGCGCTGAGCCTGATCATGATGGTCCTGATCCTGATGAGCCTGAGCCTCCTGCGCAAGGTCGACCCCGAGGGCGAGGGGGGGAGCATGATATGAGCAAGCTTGTCCGGCGGGGTTATCTGGTCCTGGTCCTCCTGTTTCTGTACGTGCCCATCATCGTGCTGATCCTTCAGTCCTTCAACGCCGGGATCAGCCGCGCCAAGTGGGAGGGCTTTTCCCTGAGATGGTACGCGGAACTGTTCAAGAGCCCTTCCATCATGAACGCTCTGTACGTCACGGTTACCATCGCGCTTCTGGCAGCGCTGATTTCGACAGTGCTGGGCACCCTTGCCGCCATCGGGATCCATGCCTTGCGGCGCAGGCCCCAGGCGATCATGATGACCATGACCAATATTCCCATGACGATGCCGGACATCGTGACCGGCATCTCCCTGATGCTGCTGTTCATCTTCACGCAGGTGCCCAGAGGATACTTCACCATGCTGCTTGCGCACGTCACCTTCAACATCCCCTACGTCATCCTGTCCGTGATGCCCAAGCTGAAGCAGATGAACCGCTACAGCTATGAAGCGGCGCTGGACCTGGGCGCGACGCCCGGGTACGCGCTTCGCCACGTCATCCTTCCTGCGGTCATGCCGGGCGTCATCACGGGCGCGCTGCTCTCCTTCACGCTGTCGCTGGATGACTTCACCATCAGCTACTTTACGACCAGCCCCCTGGTGCAGAACCTGTCCACATTGATCTACTCTGAAGCCCGAAAGGGCATCAAACCCACCATGAACGCGCTGTCCGCGCTGATGTTTATCGCCCTGCTCGTCCTGCTGCTGGCGGTCAACCGCCGGGTTACTGCAACGGATAATACCAAAAATGGAGGGAAATCATGAAAAAAACCGCAGCGGTGCTCCTTGCGCTCCTGATGCTCCTTGCGCTGACCCCGGCCTTCGCGCAGGATGTGGTCAACGTATTCAACTGGGAGGACTACATCAATGAGGATGTCATCCGCATGTTTGAGGAGGAGACAGGCATCCATGTGAACTATATGAACTTCACCCTCAATGAGGACATGATGGTGCATGTTCGCAACAGCCCCGGCGCCTTTGACGTCGTTTTTCCCTCGGATTACGCGATCGAGCGCCTGATTTCCGAAGAGCTCCTCCAACCGATTGACTTTACGAAGGTGCCCAATGCGGCCCACACCCTCGGCTGGCTGCTCAGTCCCGACTATGACCCCGAAAACCGCTATTCCATCCCGTACATGTGGGGCACGGTCGGCATCCTCTACGATACCAACCGCGTTCTTGAGCCGGTCGATTCCTGGAGCGCGCTGTTTGATGAGCGGTACAAAGGGGAGGTGTTCATGATGGACTCGCCCCGGGACACCCTTGGCGTGGCGCTGAAGTACCTGGGCTATTCGCTCAATACGAGAAGCTTCGATGAGCTGAAAGCCGCGACGGATCTTTTGATCAGCCAGAAGCAGAAGGGGATCGTCAAGGCCTACCAGGTGGATGAGACCAAGGACAAGATGGTCGCCGGCGAGGGCATCCTCGCGCTGGTCTGGTCCGGTGACGCCCAGTACGCGATCAACCTGAATCCTGACCTGGACTACGTGGTGCCCAGGGAAGGCAGCAACGTTTGGGTGGACGGGATGGTCATCCCCAAAAGCGCGCAGAACGTCGAAAACGCGCATCGTTTCATCGATTTCCTCTGCAGGCCGGACATCGCTCAGCTCAACTGCGAATACATCGAGTACTCCTCCCCCAATGCCCAGGCGATCGAGCAGATGGGCAGCGAGTATCAGGAGAACAAAAACCTCAATCCGGACCGGGAGACCATCGACAGATGCGAGTTTTTCCATGACAACCAGGACGTGAAGATCCTTTATGAAACGCTCTGGGGCCAGGTCAAGAACGCCAAGTAAATGGAAAAAGGGATGAAACGCGCTTTTGTCCTTGCGCTCGCAGCCGCGCTGCTGTGCGCTGCCCTGCCTTTTCCGTCCCTTGCCCGGGGAACCGCGCTGAAGGAAGGAAGCCGCGGGCAAAAGGTGCTGGACCTGAAAATCCGCCTGTTTGACCTTGGGTATCTCCAGAGCCTGAAGAACGTCACGGACCGGTTTACCGCGGATACGGCCGAGAAAGTGGAGGCGTTCCAGATCCGGAACGGCCTCCTGCCGACGGGAGAGGCTGACCCGGAAACACTGGAAGCGATGTTTACCGCGCAGGCTGTCAAAGCGCCTTTGCCCAAAGACCGTCCTATATATAACATTTTGCCTGATACCGTGCCTCAAACGGACTATCCCGGCATGCCCGCGCTTGATGAGGCCGGGTTTCTGGCAGAGCCCGGCGACCCCTACGTATACAGCGACCGGGACGCCGGCATATGGCGCTACGTTTCCGGCAGCCTTCGCGTGGACATTATGCGGTACTATCAGTCGGAGAATGAGATCGAATGGTTCGAGGTCTACGTCAGCTACGGAGCGGAAGGAAGACCCGTCACGGTCGAATCCAGAAGGGACGGGGCGTTCTTCCAGTCCCCGCTGACGCTGGCGAAGCAGGCGGAGGCGGTATGCGCCATCACCGATGACTTCTATCGTTACCGCGTCAAGCACAAGCAGCGCACGGGCGTCGTCGTCCGGGACGGCGAGATCAAGGCGGACCGCACCTATGCCCAGGACCGTTCCCGCATCCCTTCCCTGGAGGTGCTGGCGATGTTTGGCGACGGCACGCTGAAAACCTTCGCGTCAGACGCGCATACCGCGCAGGAATACATCGACATGGGCGTGACGGATTCCTGGGCATTCGGGCCCGCCCTTGTCCAGGAAGGCGAAGTGCCGCGCTATTTCTACTCCAAGGACTACAGGAGCTACCGTGAGCCGCGCTGCGCCTTTGGCATGATCGAGCCGGGCAGGTACTGCGCGCTGGTCATCACGGGGCGGAAAACAGGCAGCCGCGGCGCATATTTTGGCTGGATGGCGGAGAAAATGCTGGCCATGGGGGCGAAGGAAGCGCTGAACCTGGACGGCGGCGGCACGGTCGCGCTCATCTTCCAGGGGGATATCCTCAACCATTCCGAGAAGAACCAGTCCAGCCGGCAGGTGTCCGGGCTGATCGCCTTTGCTGAACCCGCGAATCAGTAAGTGACAGAAAACGAAAAGGGGCGCTTCCGATCCGGCTGCGCCCCCCTTATTTTGCCTGTGTCTGGATTTGCCTACTGCAGCTTGAACTCCGCCCAGATCTCCTGGTACCTGCTCTCGTATTCGCCCACGTCCATGATGAACTCCGTCTCGCCCAGGATCTCCGCCGGGATCCTGATGGCGGGATTGTCCCTTAGGTACTCGGGAATGAAGGGATACGCGGTTTCCACGGGGGAAAGGTAGTACTGCATCGCCGCGGTGTTCCCGGCGACCTCGCTGTCCAGCAGGAAGTTCAGCAGCTGGTGGGCGTTGCCCGGATGCGGCGCGCCCGCCGGGATCACGAGGGCGTCGATCCCAAAGCCCATGCCCTCTTTGGGGTAGACCACCTTCAGGTCAGGGTTGCTGTCCATCGCCAGCAGGACGAAGGGCGTGAACATATAGCCCACGCTCACTTCACCGGAAAGAAGGTCGTTGTGGGGAGTGTCATAATTGAAGGAACGGATGTTGGGACGCAGCAGCATGAGCTTTTCCCTGGCCTGATCAAGCTGCGCGTCGTCGGTTGTGTTGAAGGAATAACCCAGGGTCTTCAGCGTGATGCCGATGATGTTGCGCGCGTCGTCGATGACCACGATGCTGTCCTTCAGCGAGGGATCCCAAAGGTCTTCGTAGCCTGTGATCTCGATCCCGACCTGAGCCGGGTCATATATGATCAGCGGGGTGCCCGCGGTATAGGGCACGGTGTACTCATTGTACGGGTCAAAGTATTGGGACAGGAAAGCCGGGTCAAGGTTCCCGTAGTTCGGCAGGAGGTCCTTGTCCAGCTTCTGCAGTCTACCGTCCTTGCGCAGCATGTTCAGCGCGTAGTCGCTGGCGAGAATGACGTCGAAATCATTTCCGGAGGCGCTCATTTTCAGCAGCATTTCCTCGTTGCTGGCGAAATTGGTGTAGTTGACGCTGATCCCTGTCTCCTCTGTAAACCGCGCGATGGTCGCGTCATCGATATAGGTGGCCCAGGTGAAGAGGTTCAGAACCTTTTCTTGCTCCGCCATCGCAGGGGGAAGGGCTCCAAACACAGCGAGCGCCAGCAACAGGGATAAAAGTCTTTTCATAGCTCTCCTTTCAAACCTCAATCGTTTTGAGATGCTTTCCCATCTGCGTCAAGGATGTGGAAATTGGCTGCGCGCGCCAGCCGGTTCATCACAGCAAGCCCCAATCCGTCGCTGGTCAGCGTTTCGGACAGGATGTGCTCGACCCGTTCTTCATCCGCCTGCCGGAGCAGGTGGAACAGCCTGTGCGCCGTTTCCTTCGCATCCCCTCCCAGGGAATGCGTATTTAGACCGCGGTAGTATTTTACCCGGTCTTCCGGTGCGAGCACCCAAGTTTTCTCACTTTTTTCCGCCAGCTGCCTGATCAGTTCGCACACCTTTTCCGGGCTGCCTTTCACCAGCGTCAGTTGCGCCCTGGGCGCGTAATGCCTGTGCCGCATTCCCGGGGACGGCGCGGCTTCATCCTTTTTCAATTCACGCATGACACTGTCGGAGATCCTGCATTCCCCGGCAACCATCGCGATCATTTCCAGTGTCACGGCGCCTGGGCGCAGGATCAGCGGAACCTCGCCCGTGACGTCGGCCACAGTCGACTCCAGCCCGACGTCGCACGACCCGCCGTCCAGCACCAGGGGGATCAGCCCGTCAAGGTCGTCCAGCACGTGCCGGGCTGTCGTCGGGCTGGGGCGTCCGGAGCGGTTGGCACTGGGGGCGGCGATCGGCATACCGCAGACCCGCAGCAGTTCACGCGCGGACGGATGGCTTGGCGAGCGCAGCGCGACCGTTTCAAGCCCGGCGCTGACCTCCGCGGGGATCACTGCCTTCCTTTTGACGATCAGGGTCAGCGGCCCCGGCCAGAACGCGTCTGCGAGCAGATCCGCCAACCCGTTCCATTCGCCGCAGGCACTGGCAGCCTCTTTATCCGTCACGTGTACGATCAGGGGATTGTCCGCGGGCCGGCCTTTCGCCTCAAAGATCCGTCGCACCGCTTCCACAGAAAGCGCATTTGCCCCAAGGCCGTACACCGTTTCCGTCGGAAAGGCGACCAGGCCGCCCTCAGCCAGGATATCAGCGGCCTTGGTGATGCCCTCCCTGTCGGCGGGCAAGCACTCTGTTCTCACGTATCATCGATCCTTCAGGCGTTCTGTCTGGTTCAGGAAAAACAAAGAAAGCGTCAGGATTGCCCCTCCGCTTGCTCAGGTGATAGCCCAAAGTGCCGCTGCCCGCCATTTTTTCACCCGCTATGTTCAGCAGGCCGGTGTCCTGCAACAGACTTTTACCGTCCCCTGTCGCTTGCGCGGGGGCGTGGCAGCCATCTGCTGACGAGGACTCCGTTTCATGATCTGTGGGTAAAAACAGAGGGCTGGCGCACACTTCAGGTCATATCCCTGCATGGGGATTATAGGATTTAGTCCCGTGGCTGTCAAGATTTCGGATGTGGGGGGCCGGCTTATACATCAAACGGAAGGCCGCGGACAAACGTGTAAGGCGGATGAGTCTGGCAGAATCGCCGCTTTGAAGCGAACAGCCCTGCCATCAGGCAGGGCTGTGATGCGGCGGTTCTACTTGGGTTCTGTCTCAGTAGGTTTCCTGCAGTTCGATGTTCTTGTAGCGGCGCAGGCCTGTGCCCGCGGGGATGAGTTTTCCGATGATGACGTTCTCCTTCAGGCCGATCAGCGGATCGACCTTGCCCTTGATGGCGGCTTCTGTCAGTACGCGGGTCGTCTCCTGGAAGGAAGCCGCGGACAGGAAGGAATCGGTGGCCAGGGAGGCTTTCGTGATGCCCAGCAGCACGCGTTTCGCGCTGGCCGTGCGCGGCTGGTCATCCGGGCCGGCAGTGCCGGCGGCGACCCTCTTTTCAAAGGCTTCAACGGCCTTGGCGTTTGCCTCGTCGAACTGGAAGATGTCCACCAAGCTGCCCGGCAGGAGGTCGGTATCGCCCGATTCCTCCACGCGCACTTTGCGCAGCATCTGGCGGATGATGACCTCGATGTGCTTGTCCGCCAGGCCGACGCCCTGGCTGTGGTAGACGCTGAGCACTTCGCGCAGCAGGTATTCCTGCACGGCCTTGATGCCCAGGATGCGCAGCAGGTGGTGCGGATTGATGGATCCTTCGATCAGCTCGTCTCCGGCCTGGACGCGGTCGCCTTCCTCCACCTTCAGCCTTGCGCCGTAGTGGATGAGGTAGGCCTTCTTTTCCTCCGGGTTATGGGCGGAGGTGATCACGATCTCCCTGCGTTTCTTGGTGGTCTGGATCGACACGGTCCCGGTGATGTCCGCAAGCGTCGCCTCGCGCTTCGGCTTGCGCGCCTCAAACAGCTCCTCGACCCTGGGGAGACCCTGCGTGATGTCCTCCACGTTGGCCACGCCGCCGGTGTGGAAGGTGCGCATGGTCAGCTGGGTGCCGGGCTCGCCGATGGACTGGGCCGCGATGATGCCCACCGCTTCGCCGATATCCACAAGGCCGGTATGCGCAAGGTTGGTGCCGTAGCACTTGGAGCAGACGCCTTGCTGGCTGCGGCAGGTCAGCACGGAGCGCACCTGGATCCTCTTGATGTCGGCGTCGGCGATCTTCCTGGCCAGTTTCTGGTCGATCTCCTGGTTGATGGGGCACAGCAGCTCACCGGTGATGGGGTGGTAGACGTTTTCCGCCGAGACGCGGCCGTTGATGCGGTCCTCCAGCGACTCGATCTCGCTGATCGGCTCCACGACGATCCCGCGGATGGTTTCCCCGCGGCTTTCAAAGCAGTCGATCTCCCGGACGATGACCTCCTGGCTGACGTCGACCAGCCGGCGGGTCAGATAGCCGGAGTCCGCGGTGCGCAGTGCGGTGTCCGCGAGGGATTTGCGGCTGCCGTGCGAGGACATGAAGAACTCAAGCACGTTGAGCCCCTCGCGGAAGTTGGCCCGGATGGGAAGCTCGATGGTCTTGCCCGAAGGCGAGGCCATCAGCCCGCGCATGCCTGCCAGCTGGGATACCTGGCCGACGGAGCCGCGGGCGCCCGAGTTGGTCATCATGTAGATGGGGTTGTTCTTGTCCAGTACCTTCATCACCTGGTTCTTCAGGCGGTTGGTGGTGTCGCCCCAAACCTGGATGACGGACTTGTAGCGTTCGCTCTCGCTCATCAGGCCGCGGCGGTACTTCGCGTCGATGGTGCGGATCATCTGATCTGCTTCCGCTAGCCACTGGGATTTTTCCGGCGGAACGACGATGTCGGAGATGGACACGGTGATCGCGCCGCGGGTGGAATAGGTGTAACCCAGGCGCTTGATGCTGTCCAGGACCTGCGCGCAGACGTTCACGCCATGCACGTGGTAGCAGTTGTCGACGATCTTCCCCAGGTCCTTCTTGACGACCTCGTGGTCGATCTCAAGTAGGAACTGGTCATCCATGGTCGCCCTGGGCTGGAAACCCAGGTTCTGGGGGATGACCTCATTGAAGATCAGCCGCCCAAGCGTACAGGGGATCAGCCTGCGTTCCGTTCTGCCTTCAAACATGCGCTCAACGCGCACCCTGATGGGGGCGTGCAGGGTGACCTCCTTGCTGTGGTAGGCCATTTCCGCCTCTTCCACAGAGGAGAACACACGGCCGGCGCCGGGGGCGTTCTGGTCCATCAGCGTCAGGTAATGGCAGCCGATGACGATGTCCTGCGTGGGGGAGATGACGGGCTTTCCGTCCTGGGGCTTCATGATGTTGTTCGCCGCCAGCATCAGGAAGCGGGCTTCGGCCTGGGCTTCCGTAGACAGCGGCACGTGCACGGCCATCTGGTCGCCGTCAAAGTCCGCGTTGTAGGCGGTGCAGACCAGGGGATGCAGCTTGATCGCCTTGCCCTCGACCAGGATCGGCTCAAATGCCTGGATGCCCAGACGGTGAAGGGTTGGGGCGCGGTTGAGCAGCACCGGGTGCTCATGGATCACGTTCTCCAGGATGTCCCAGACCTCGGGACGCAGCTTTTCCACCGCGCGTTTCGCGCTCTTGACGTTGTTGGAGATGCCCAGCTTGACCAGCTGCTCCATCACAAAGGGCTTGAACAGCTCCAGCGCCATTTCCTTGGGCAGGCCACACTGGTGCAGCTTCAGATCGGGGCCCACTACGATGACGGAACGCCCGGAGTAGTCCACGCGTTTGCCAAGGAGGTTCTGACGGAAACGTCCCTGTTTCCCCCTGAGCAGGTCGCTGAGGGACTTGAGCGGGCGGTTGCCGGGGCCCGTGACCGCGCGCCCGCGGCGGCCGTTGTCGATCAGCGCGTCGACCGCTTCCTGCAGCATGCGCTTTTCATTGCGCACGATGATGTCCGGGGTGCCCATCTCCAGCATCCGCTTGAGGCGGTTGTTCCGGTTGATGACGCGGCGGTACAGGTCGTTCAGGTCGCTGGTGGCGAAGCGTCCGCCGTCCAGCTGCACCATGGGGCGAAGATCCGGCGGGATGACCGGCAGCACGTCCAGGATCATCCACTCCGGTTTGTTGTTGCTCTGGCGGAAGGCCTCGACAGCCTCCAGGCGCTTGATCGCGTGGCTTCGGCGCTGGCTTTCTGTCTCCTTGTCCCTTTCCTTGTCGGCCAGGATCTCGATCTCCTTCTTCAGGCTGACGCTCAGGGCGTCAAGGTTCAGCTCCTTCAGCAGCACTTTGATGGCCTCCGCGCCGATGCCGGCACGGAAGCTGCCGCGCTCCTCAGCGGGCTTGGCCATCAGCTGGCGGTAGGCGGCGTCGGAGATCAGCGCGTATTTTTCTGTCTTGGTCACGTCCGTTTTGCCCGGGTCGATGACGATATAGGACGCGAAGTACAATACCTTTTCCAGATTCCGGGGACTGACGTCCATCAGCATGCCCATCCGGCTGGGGATGCCCTTAAAGTACCAGATGTGGCTCACGGGCGCGGCCAGCTCGATGTGGCCCATCCGCTCCCGGCGCACCTTGGAGCGTGTGACCTGCACGCCGCACTTGTCGCAGATCTTTTCCTTGTCGCGGTATTTGATCCGCTTGTATTTGCCGCAGCTGCACTCCCAGTCCTTCACCGGCCCGAAGATCCGCTCGCAGAATAGACCGCCGCGTTCCGGTTTGAGCGTACGGTAATTGATGGTTTCAGGCTTTGTGACCTCGCCGTAGGACCACTGACGGATCTCTTCCGGAGACGCCATGCCGATCTGTATGGATTCAAGGTTTGTCAGTTCAAACATTTATCATTGCTCCTTGTCTGGCATGCCGGCTTATTCGATCTCAATGTCGTCGTCGTCAAAATCCAGGCTGAGGTCGTCGTCCAGCCCGGTGTCATCCCCGTCGCCGCCCTCGCTGTCCTCTTCGTCAGACGGCAGGGAGCTCCTGCCGCTCTGGGAAGCGTGCCTGGGCTGAGCGTCCATTTCATCCGCCAGGGCAAGGTCGTCCATGGCAAGCCCCAGGGTGTCCATATCCAGCTCGTCAATGTCGGCGATCTCAGAGGCAGCGGCGCTCCGGGTCTCAGGCCTCCTGACGGCCGGCTCCTCATCCTCGAACTCCTTGATGACGATCTGCTCCTTGTTGTCGCCCCAGACCATGATGTTCAGGCTCAGGGCCTGCAGTTCCTTGATGAGCACCTTGAAGCTCTCCGGGATGCCCGGGGTCGGGATCGAGTTGCCCTTGACGATGGCTTCGTACGCCTTGACGCGGCCCACCACGTCGTCGGACTTGACCGTGAGGATCTCCTGAAGCGTGTTGGCCGCGCCATAGGCTTCCAGCGCCCAGACTTCCATCTCGCCGAAGCGCTGTCCGCCGAACTGCGCCTTGCCGCCCAGCGGCTGCTGGGTGACCAGGGAGTAAGGGCCGGTGGAGCGGGCATGCATCTTGTCGTCGACCAGGTGGTGGAGTTTCAGGTAGTACATGTAGCCGACTGTGACCCTGTTCTCAAAGGGCTCTCCGGTGCGCCCGTCGTACAGCGTGGTCTTGCCGTCGGGGCTCAGGCCCGCCTGGATCAGGGTCTTCTCGATATCCAATTCGTTTGCGCCGTCAAAAACGGGGGTGGCGACGTGCCAGCCGAGTTTTCTGGCAGCCATGCCCAGATGCACTTCCAGCACCTGGCCCAGGTTCATGCGGGAGGGGACGCCAAGGGGATTGAGCACGATGTCCAGCGGCGTTCCGTCGGGCAGGAAGGGCATGTCCGCCTCGGGCAGGATGCGCGACACGACGCCCTTGTTGCCGTGGCGCCCCGCCATCTTATCACCGACGGAGATCTTGCGTTTCTGCGCGATGTAAACGCGCACCATCTGGTTGACGCCCGGGGACAGTTCGTCCTTGTTCTCACGGGTGAACACCTTGACGTCCACCACGATGCCGGATTCGCCGTGGGGCACTTTGAGGGAGGTGTCGCGCACCTCGCGGGCCTTTTCGCCGAAAATGGCGCGCAGCAAGCGCTCCTCCGCCGTCAGTTCCGTCTCCCCCTTCGGGGTGACCTTGCCGACCAGGATGTCGCCCGAGCGCACTTCCGCGCCGATGCGCACGATGCCGAACTCGTCCAGATCCTTGAGCGCTTCCTCGCCCACGTTGGGGATGTCCCTGGTGATCTCTTCCGGGCCCAGTTTGGTTTCCCGGGCTTCGGACTCATACTCCTCGATGTGGATGGAGGTATAGACGTCATCGCGCACCAGCTTTTCGCTGATGAGCACTGCGTCCTCGAAGTTATAGCCTTCCCAGCTCATGAACCCGATGAGGACGTTGCGCCCCAGGGCGATCTCGCCCTGGTCGGTCGCGGGTCCGTCGGCCAGCAGGTCACCCGCCGCGATCTCGTCGCCCACGCTCACACGGGGGCGTTGGTTGATGCAGGTGGACTGGTTGGAACGGGCGAATTTGATCAGCCGGTAGCTGTGCTTCTCGCCCTGCCTGTCCCTGATGACGATCTCATCCGCGGACACGCAGTCCACTGTTCCGTCATGCTTTGACAGCAGGACGACGCCGGAGTCGTGCGCGGCCTTGAATTCCATGCCCGTTCCGACGATGGGCGCTTCAGGCATCAGCAGCGGGACCGCCTGGCGCTGCATGTTCGAACCCATCAGCGCGCGGTTGGCATCGTCGTTTTCCAGGAAGGGGATCATGGACGTCGCGACGGACACCAGCTGCTTGGAGGAAACGTCGATATAGTCTACTCTCTCGCGCGGCACCTGGAGCACTTCCTCGCGCCAGCGGACGGTGACGTACTCGTTGACGAAACTGCCGTCCGGGTTCATCGGCTCAAGGGCCTGGGCGATGTAGTACTTGTCCTCCTCATCCGCGGTCATGAAGACGATCTCGTCGGTGACGCGGTGGGTCTTCGGATCGACCTTCCGGTATGTGGCTTCAATGAAGCCGTATTCGTTGATCCGCGCATAGGTCGCCAGCGAGCCGATCAGGCCGATGTTGGGGCCTTCAGGGGTCTCGATCGGGCAGATGCGCGCGTAATGGCTGTAGTGGACGTCGCGCACTTCCATTCCCGCGCGGTCGCGGTTCAGCCCGCCGGGGCCCAGGGCGGAGAGGCGGCGCTTGTGCGTCAGCTCGGCCAGGGGATTGGGCTGGTCCATGAACTGCGACAGCTGCGAGGAGCCGAAGAACTCCTTGATCGCGGCGGACACCGGGCGGATGTTGATCAGGTCGCCCGGGCGCACGTCATTGGCGTCCTGGACGGCCATGCGTTCGCGCACCACACGCTCAAGCCGGGACATCCCGATGCGCACCTGGTTCTGGAGCAGCTCGCCGACGCTGCGCAGGCGCCTGTTGCCCAGGTGGTCGATGTCGTCAACGCTGCCGATACCGTGCGGGAGGCCAAGAAGATAGCTCACCGAAGCGATGATGTCGTCGATGATGATGTGCTTGGGCACCAGGTTGGAAGCGTTTTCGGCGACGGCCCGCTTCAGGTCTTCCTTGGGCACGTTGGCCATGATGTGCTTCAGGGTGGGCAGGTGCACCTGCTCGAGGATCCCGCACTCCCTGGGGTCAAAGGGCAAATGGGATCTGGCGTCGGCAAAATTGTTGCCGACGACCTTGTGGACGTGATCTTCCGTCTTGATCAGCACGGTGTTGACGCCGGCGTTCTGGATCGCGGCCGCCTGTTTCTCAGTGATCTGGCTGTCCTTCCTGACCAGGATCTCCCCGGTTTCCGGATCGGTGATGGTCTGCGCGGAGATCTGCCCGGCGATCCTGTCCGCGACGCCGAGCTTCTTGTTGTATTTATACCTTCCCACGCGCATCAGGTCATAGCGCTTGGGGTCAAAGAACAGGTTGTGCAGCAGCACCCTGGCGCCGTCCTCCGTCGGGGGCTCGCCGGGCTTCTGGCGGCGGTAGATCTCCAGCAGCGCATCGGTCTCCGACTTGATGCTGGCGTCGCCGTGCATGATGGTGGTGTTCAGCCGCTCATCCTCTCCCAGCAGGTCGATGAGCTGCTGGTCCGTGCCGTAGCCGAGTGCCCTGAGGATGACGGTGACCGGCAGCTTGCGCGCGCGGTCGATGCGCACCCAGAGGCCGTCGTTGCTATCTGTTTCAAATTCGATCCATGCGCCGCGGTTGGGGATGATCTGACCGGAAAACAGCTGCTTGCCGGCCTTGTCGATCTGTTTGGTAAAATAGACGCCGGGGGAGCGTACCAGCTGGCTGACGATGACGCGTTCCGCGCCGTTGATGATGAAGGTACCGTGTTCGGTCATCAGGGGGAAATCCCCCATGAAAACTTCGCTCTCCTTGATTTCGCCGGTTTCCTTGTTCTTCAGCCGTACGAATACTTTCAGCGGCGCTGAATAGGTCAGGTCGCGCTCCTTGCAGCGCTCCACCGTGTTCTTGGGGGTCTTGTCGAGCGTATAGTCAACAAACTCGAGCACCAGGTTCTCGCTGTAGTCTGTAATGGGGGAGATGTCCGCCAGCACCTCCCGGAAGTCTTCTTCCAGGAACTTCTTGTAGGAGTTCTTCTGAACCTCGATCAGGTTCGGCATGTCGAGCACTTCGTCGATTCGTGAGAAACTCATGCGCTTGCGACGTTTTCCCATTTGGACTTCGTGAGCCATATTTACAAATCACCCCTTCATTGCTGCCCAGCCGCCACTGTCCCATACCCGTGCCTATTAGAGGAAACAACTCAGGCATTACATACAGTGACGATACTGATGCAATCATAAACAATAGCACTCTTTCCGCAAGGTGTCAAGCAGAATCCGCATTTTTTACTCCTGTCCCGCAACTGCGGGCTTGACAGTGGGGAAGACGCATATTATAGTGAGATGGTTATCGAGGCAGCACCTGCGTTTCCGCGCGGATTGCCGATTGGACAGAAGGAGCGTTGAGATTCATGAACGTCTGTACTTATCAGCCAAAGAAACGGCAGCGCAGCAAGGTGCACGGTTTCCGTCAGCGCATGGCCACGAAAAACGGCCGCCGCGTTCTGGCGGCGCGCAGGCGCAGAGGCCGCAAGGTCCTGTCAGCCTGATAGAAGCCGTGACCGCTCTGCAAGGCTGAAATCCGCCCGTTGCACGGCATGCGCAGCGCATAGGGCGGTTTTTGCTTGCAGGAGGCGAATGGGGAAGGATGCAGCAGGAGTACCGGATCAGGAAGAACGGCCAGTTCCGATATGTGTACCGAAAGGGCAGGCACGTTTCGGGCCCTTTGCTGCGGCTGCACTACATCCAGGCCAGGCGGCTCCAGTGCGGCATCTCTGTCAGCCGGCAGGTGGGCAACGCGGTGGTCCGGAACAGGACGAAACGCCGGATCCGCGAGTCTTTCAGGCTGATGATCCCCCGCCTCAAGCCCGGTTATTATGTCTTCACCGCCAACCAGGCGGCGGCGGCGGCGGATTATCAGGCCATCGCGCTGCAGATGCGGCAGCAGGCCATCTGCCTTGGCGTCCTGAAGGAAGAGGTATGAAGAGGCTGCTCATCGGACTGGTCCGCTTTTACCAGCGGGCTGTCAGCCCGCACCTGCCGGCGTCCTGCCGCTACCAGCCGACCTGCTCCCAGTACGCCCTGACCGCGCTCACCCGTTTCGGCGCCCTGCGGGGCGGATGGATGGCCTTTGTGCGAATCCTTCGGTGCAATCCTTTCAGCAAGGGTGGATATGATCCCGTGCCGGAGTTGCCCGATGCAGTAATAAGGAGGGACTAAACCCAGTGTCAGCGATCACCAACGCCCTCACCGGTGTCATCCAATGGCTGTATGGCATCATCCAGAACCACGGCTGGTCCATCGTGGTGTTCACCCTGCTCATCCGTTTCGTGCTGATGCCGCTGGATATTTCCAGCCGCAAGGGACTGCGCAGGATGGCGAAGATCCAGCCACAGATCAACGCGCTGCAGAAGAAGTACGCCAACGACAAGGCGAAGCTGCAGCAGAAGCAGTCCGAGCTCATGCGGAAAGAGCACTACAACCCGCTCTCCGGCTGCCTGCCGCTGCTGATCCAGATGCCGATCCTTTTCGCGATGTTCGGCGCGATGCGCGCGATCGCCAACGAGCAGGTCGTCAAGCAGGTGTTCACCTTCCTTCAGGGAGGCACGCCTTCGTATGAAGGCTGGCTGTGGGTGAAGAACATCTGGATGGCGGACTCCCTGTTCGCCCCCCTTGCGCCGGACCTCAACACGATCCAGATGATCGGGCAGGACGTCTGGCACGGTGTCTGGGTAAACCTTTCAGGAGCCCAGCAGCAACTCGTCATCCAGAGCATTGCCCAGCATGTCCAGGGATTTGCGGGAACGCTTGATTTCTCAAGCGCCGCGGCCCTCAAGGATGCGCTGCCCGGCATCACCCAGGCGATGATCAGCATGCCGACCTATATCGCCCAGATCGGGCCGATGAAAGGATTCGAGAGCATCAACCTGATCATTACCACGCTGAGGATGTACGCGCAGTTCAACGGACTGCTCATCCTTCCCCTCCTGGCCGGCGCCAGCCAGCTGCTCATGACCAAGGTCAATCCCCAGGCCGCCGGACAGCAGCCCGGCATGGAAGGCCAGCAAAAGGGCATGGGCAATTTCATGAAATACTTCTTCCCCCTGTTCTCCGTCTACATCTGCCTGACCAGCAATGCCGCCTTCGCACTCTACTGGGTCACCAGCAACCTGATCGCAACGGCGATGAGCTATTTCATCAACCTCTACTTTGAGCGCAGGGACAAACTCACCGCGGGGCAGGCGCTCCAGGAGGGTACTGTTAAATGAAGCAATTTGAAGCAACCGGACGCACCGTGGAGGAGGCCATATCATCCGGCCTTGCCAGCAGCGGCCTGTCCATCGGGGAAGTCAGCGTCGAGATCCTTGAGGAAGGCTCCAAAGGCCTGTTCGGTCTGTTTGGAAGCCGGACTGCAAGGGTCAGGCTGACCCGCCTTGAGGAAGAGACGGTCAGCGGTGCGCATGACGTATTCAAGGATTCGCTCAGGAGCTTCCAGGAAAAGCCCGCGGTGCAGCCGTCACCCGCCAAGGTTCAGAAGGAGCGCAGCCCAAAGGAGCCGGTGCCGCCCCAAAAGGCGAAACCCGTCTCCCCGCCGCCGCGGGTTGAAAAGCCCCGCGATCCGGAGGCCGCTGAGCCTGCAAAGGAGAGTGGGAAGAAACCGGCCCGCTCCCGCAAACCCAGGGAAAAAGCGGCCACGGAAGCCATTCTGACGACTAAAACGGAAACCATGATGCCGCCAAGGGAGCCTGCAGCGGTGGTACAGGCCGACCCGCAGACACCGGAGGGGATCGCTCAGGTCTTCCTGCAGGAGCTCACCGCTCTGATGGGGATCAAGGTCAGCGTCGCCGTTTCACGGGATGAAGACGGGAACGTGCTGGTCCAGATGGACGGCGACACGCAGGGCATCCTGATCGGCCGCCGCGGGGAAACGCTGGACGCTCTCCAGTACCTGACCAGCCTGAAGGTGAACCGCGGACGGGAGGAATATATCCGCGTCACGCTGGACAGCGAAGGATACCGGAAGAAACGCGAGGAAGCGTTGATCCGCCTGGCCAACCGGATGGCCAACCGCGCGAAGAAGACCGGCCGCAGCGTCAGCATGGAGCCGATGAACCCTTACGAGCGTCGCATCTTCCACAGCGCGCTGCAGGCCTGCCCGGGCATATCGACCCACTCTGAGGGGGAGGAGCCCAACCGGCACGTCATCATCACCCCATCCAAAAAGGATGGAAGCGAAGTTTCCGGAAGCAATGGCTGATTGAACAAAAATTCGTTTGACAAGCCCGCGGCGCGCCGGTATAATACCATCTGTTCACCATGCCGGGAGGAAGCGCGATGAAACTGGACATTTCTTCTGCGCTGCGCAGTCCGGGAACGGAGATCCCCTTTGAACACCGAGAAGAGGTTCCCGACCAGGTCATCATGGGCGAGGTCGTCCGGTTCACAGCCCCGGCCGTTCTCTCCGGGACGTTCCTGATGGCGGAGGATGCGCTGGTCATCACCGGGAACCTCAGCGCCGTGGCGCATGCCGCCTGCGCGCGCTGCCTGAGCCCTGTGGAGTACCGTGTGCACGTTCCCTTCCAGGAAACTTTCACCAGCGCGGAGCGCGGGGATGACAGCGGGCAGGATCCCTGGGAGGCACCCCAGACCTATGAGGGGCACAGCGTTGAACTGAACCAAATGGTACTGACCCTGACGCTGCTGGAATTGCCCATGCGCTTTCTGTGCGAGACCGGCTGTGACAGGATCGCTCAGGGTGAAAAGGATCTGTCCGGCAAGAACAATGAAGAAACGTCTGCGGACGCGTCCCCGTTTCTGGCGCTGAAGCAGCTGTTGACCAAGGATCAGGAGGAGTAGAAAATGGCACTGCCAAAATACAAAGTCTCCCGTGCCCGCGGCCGTAAACGCAGGACGCACTACAAGCTGGATCTGCCGGCCATCGTCGCCTGCCCCAAGTGCAAGGAGATGAAACTGGCGCACCACGTCTGCAAGAACTGCGGCACCTATGACGGCACGCAGGTGCTGGTCATGCAGGAAGACAAGAAGAAAGCCTGAGGATCGCCCTTTCACCGTACGCACGCCCGATGAGGAAGAGGAGTACGCGCCAGGACACCCCTTCAGAGAAGCGCTCCATGGCTGGGAGGGCGCCGGGGAACCTCGCGGAAGGTCGCTTTTGAGGGCAGTGAAGAGATTCGCCGGGTGCGCCCGATACAGCGTACAGAGGCGGCGCATGCGCCGCGAAGCAAGGTGGTACCACGGGTCGCCCGTCCTTCAGGATGCGGCGGCTTTTTGATTTTGGAGGGGAAGATGTCAAAAAAGGCGATCGGGATGGAGAAGACCTATCAGCCCCGGGCTGTGGAAACAGGGATCTATGAAGGCTGGGAGACTTCAGGCGCTTTTGCCCCCGAGCGGTCGGAGGTTAAAAAGCCCTACTGCATCGTAATGCCTCCGCCCAACATCACCGGACAGCTCCACATGGGCCATGCCCTGGATATTTCGATGCAGGACGTTCTCATCCGCTTCCACCGGATGCGGGGCGAGGCCGCGCTGTGGGTCCCCGGAACCGACCATGCCTCCATCGCGACGGAGGTCAAGATCGTCGAGCAGATGCGCTCCGAAGGCCTGAGCAAGGAAGGGATCGGCCGCGAGGCCTTCCTTCAGCGCGCCTGGGCATGGAAGAGGGAATACGGCGGTCAGATCACCCGGCAGTTAAGGCGGCTCGGCGCGAGCTGCGACTGGAGCAGGGAGCGCTTCACGATGGACCCGGGATGCTCCGGCGCCGTCGCCGAGGTATTTGTCAGGCTCTATGAGAAGGACCTGATCTACCGCGGGGAGCGGATCATCAACTGGTGTCCGGTGTGCAGGACCGCCCTGTCGGATATTGAGGTGGATTACCAGGAGCAGAAAACCCACCTCTGGCATATCAGGTATCCCGGCGCCGATGGCAGCGAGGGTCTCGTGGTCGCCACCACAAGGCCTGAGACCATGCTGGGCGATACCGGCGTGGCGGTCAACCCGGAGGACCCGCGGTACGAAAGCCTGGTAGGAAAGAAAGTGCTGCTGCCCCTTGCCGGGCGCGAGATCCCGGTGGTGGCGGACAGCTACGTGGACATGGCATTCGGCTCCGGCGCAGTCAAGATGACCCCGGCGCACGACCCGAACGACTATGAGGTCGCCAGGCGCCATGACCTTCAGGTCCTGCCCGTGATCAGCGACGACGGCACGATGAACGGGAACGCCGGGGAAGAGTTCCGCGGGCTGACAACGGCGGAATGCCGGAAAAAGGTGCTCGCCGCGCTAGAGGCGCAGGGCCTTCTGGTCAGGACGGAGGACTACGCGCACAGCGTGGGCAGCTGCTGCCGCTGCGGGACCGTGGTGGAGCCGCTCGCCAGCCGGCAGTGGTTCATGAAGATGGAGCCCCTGGCAAAGCCGGCCATCGCCGCCGTGCGGGAAGGCAGGACCCGCTTCCACCCGGAGCGCTTTGAGAAGATCTACTTCAACTGGATGGAGAACATCCGCGACTGGTGCATCAGCCGCCAGCTCTGGTGGGGGCACCGCATACCAGCCTGGTACTGCCAGTCCTGCGGAAAGGTCATCGCCGCGCGGGAAACGCCGGACACCTGCCCGGACTGCGGCAGCAGCCGCCTGATCCAGGACGAGGACGTGCTGGACACCTGGTTCTCCTCCGCCCTCTGGCCTTTCTCGACCCTCGGCTGGCCGGAGAAGACACCAGACCTGGATTTCTTTTACCCGACTTCAACGCTGGTGACGGCTTATGACATCATCTTCTTCTGGGTGGCCCGGATGATCTTCTCAGGCATCGAGCATATGGGTGAGCCGCCTTTTTCGACCGTGATCATCCACGGACTTGTCAGGGACGAGCAGGGACGGAAGATGTCCAAATCCCTCGGCAACGGCATCGACCCGCTGGAAATGATCGAGGAATACGGCGCGGACGCGCTGCGCTTCTCGCTCATGCTGGGCGTCAGCACAGGCGCGGACATGCGCTTCAGCCGTGAAAAGGCCGAAGCGGCGAGGAACTTCAGCAACAAGATCTGGAACGCCTCGCGTTATGTTCTGATGAACCTGACTGATGAGGCCGAAAGCCCCGATCCCGGGAACCTGAACGTGCCGGAGAAGTGGATCCTGTCCGGCCTGAACCGGACGATCCGCGAAGTCACCGGCCACCTTGAGGACAACGAGCACGGCCTGGCCGCGCAGAAGCTGTACGACTTCGCCTGGAGCGAGTTCTGCGACTGGTACATCGAGCTGTCCAAGGGTGACCTGTTTGACGGAACGGGGGAGCGCAAGGCCCAGGCCCGCGCGGTGCTTCATACCGTCCTTTCAAGCCTGCTGCGATTGCTGCACCCCTTCATGCCCTTCCTGACCGAGACCATCTACCGCTGTTTACCGGGCAATGAGGAGGCTTCCTGCATGCTCTCCAGGTGGCCCGAGGCGGATGAGCGCTTTGATTTCCCCGAAGAGGAACGGCAGATGGCGGGCGTCATGGACATGATCCGCTCCATCCGCGCGCGCAGGCAGGAACTGAAGGTCCAGCCGGGCGTCAAGGCCCGCTTGCTGGTCCGCGCGGCGGACGGATGGGAAGGGATGCTCAGGGGCAGCGAGCCTTATTTCCAGCGTCTGGCGGGGGTGTCCGCGCTGACCCTGCTCAGGCAGGATGAAAAGCCTGAAGGCAAGCTCGTCTCGGCTGTGTCGGCCGTCGGGGAAGCGCTGATCCCCCTTGGTGAACTGGTCGATATCCAGATGGAGATCAAACGGCTGATCGCGGAGGCGGAGAACATGCGAAACGAGATTACCCGGAGCGAAAACAAGCTTCAGAACCCCGGCTTTATGAACAAGGCGCCGAAGGAACTGCTTATGTCCGAAACTGAGAAGCTGGAGCGCAACCGGATGATGCTCAGCGCCCTTCAGCGCCGCATCAACGATCTGAATCTGTGAGCGGGACCGGATTTCACCATGTGCCGGTGCTGCTCAGCCAGACGCTGGAAGCGCTGCAGTTGCGCGAAGGAGGCGTCTACCTTGACGGCACGGTCGGCGGCGGGGGGCACAGCAAAGCCATCCTGACCGCGCTGTCGGGCAATTGCGGCCTGTACGCGGTCGACCGGGACGGCGACGCGCTGACCGCGGCCCGCGCCCGGCTGTCCGCATGGGAGGGGGTCACCTTCATCCACGGCAATTTCCACGATGCCCCCCAACTGCTCGGGGACGTCCGCTTTGACGGCATCCTGCTGGACCTTGGCGTATCCTCCTGGCATCTGGACAGCGCGGAAAGGGGCTTCTCCTATCATGAGGACGCGCCGCTTGACATGCGCATGGACAGGAGCGGCGGGCTGACGGCGGCGCAGTGGCTGAACACCCGGGATGAACACACCATCGCGCAGGCGCTTTATGAGTATGCCGATGAACGCTGGGCCGCCAGGATCGCGAAGAGCATTATCCAGATGCGGGAAGAAAAGCCGCTTTCGACCACCATGGACCTGGTGCGCGCGGTGGACCGGGCCATCCCGAAGGCTGTCAGGAGAAAGATCGAAGGGCACCCAGCCAGACGGACCTTTCAGGCGGTTCGCATCGCGGTCAATGATGAGATCGGGCCGCTGCAGCGGGCGCTGGAGGACCTGGTCCTCATGCTCAGACCCGGCGGCCGCCTCTGTGTGATCAGCTTTCATTCCGTGGAGGACCGCGCGGTCAAGCGCGCGTTCGTCCGGATGAGGAATCCCTGCGTATGCCCGCCCTCCGCTCCCGTGTGCATCTGCGGGAGAGAGCCTATCGCCACGCTGCCCAAGGGGTATCCTGTGGCTGCCGATGAAGCGGAGGTAATCGTAAACCCCCGTTCCCGCAGCGCAAGGCTGCGCGTCGCGCAGAGGATATAGCATGAGCGTTCTGTATATCGTCTCCACCCCCATCGGAAACCTGGAAGACATCACCGCCCGGGCGAAACGCGTCCTGGCGGAGGCGGACGTCATCCTGGCCGAGGATACGCGGGTGACGGCCAGGCTGCTCAGCGCGTTTGGCATCAGGACGCGGCTGGAGAGCTGCCATGAGCACAACGAGGCGGACAAGAGCGGGGAGATGATCAGGCGCATGTCCAAGGAAACGCTGTCCGTCGCCCTGGTCACCGACGCGGGCACGCCCGGCATCTCCGACCCGGGGGCGAGGATCATCTCCGCGGCCTGGGAAGCGGGGATCGAGGTAAGGAGCGTCCCCGGCCCTTGCGCCCTTGTTTCAGCGCTGTCCCTGTCGGGGTTTGACGAGAAGGAGTTCACCTTCCATGGTTTCCTGCCGCGCAGGAAGGGAGAACTGATCAGGAAGCTGAAGGGGATGGCCGGGCGGACGGAGCTGGCGGTGTTCTATGAGTCCCCCCACCGCGTCGCAAGTCTCCTGTCCGCCATCAATGAGGTGTATCCGGACGCCATGCTGTCGGTCAGCCGGGAGCTGACCAAGCTGCATGAGCAGACCCTTCGCGGGACCGCCGGGGAAGTGCTCGCGCGGTTCGCGTCCGATGAGGGCCTTCTGCGGGGCGAGTTCTGCCTTGTGTTAAGGCTTGCCGGGATCAGCGCGCAGCCTGAACGGGGGCAGTCCGCCGAAAGCCTTGAAAGCAGGCTCGTGGGCCTTGTGCTGTCCGGGGTGTCCCTGAGGAAAGCGTCTGAAACGCTCGTTGAGCAGGGCGAAAGGAAGAACCTGGTGTATGCGGCCGGGCTGAATGTCAAACGCGCCGCGAAGCTGCTCAACGAAGAACGGGATGGATGATTTGACTTCAATCCTCCTCTCCTGATATGCTGTCAAAGCCGGTATCGACAGAGCCGGACGCCGTCGCTGCTCAACGATCGTCGGGCATCCCTCGGGAGCCTGAACGGAGGAGACCATGACTCAGACAAAATACCGCGGGGAACGCACCCTTTACCTGGTCCAGCTCGCCATTCTGACAGCGATCCTCCTGTTTCTGGAAGTCACCGGCTTAGGATATATCCGCATTCCCGCCATCAGCATGACCATCATGCAGGTGCCTGTTGTCATCGGCGCGATCGTGCTTGGGCCGGGCGCTGGCGCGGTCCTTGGCGGCGTGTTCGGTCTGACCAGTTTCGCGCAGGCATTCGGAAAGGATCCCTTTGGGGCGATCCTGTTGAGCCTTGATCCCCTTGGCCTCTTTGTGACCACCGTATTGACGCGCATCCTGATGGGATGGCTCTGCGGCCTGATTTACAGAACGCTGAACAGGACGAGATTGAGCGGCGGCCTTTCGCTTCTGATCGCAAGCCTGTCCGGTGCGCTGCTCAACACCCTGTTCTTCATGAGCATGTTCATCCTTTTCTTCTTTCAGGCTCCTGATGTACAGAACATAGCGGCAAACCTGGGGACAAATGACCCGCTTCTGTTCGCTGTCCTGCTGGTGGGCGTTCAGGGGCTGATCGAAGCAGGCATCTGCACGCTTATGGGCTCCGCCATCGCCAAAGCGCTTCTGAGCACTCAAAGAAAGAAAGTCTGATTGGAGAAAACCCGCATGATCCTCGTAATGGATATCGGCAACACCAACATCAAGACTGCCGTCTATGACGGTAAAGACCTGGTCAAGTCGTGGCGGGTCTCCACGAACACGAGCTATACGTCGGACGAATACGGCATCCTGATGAACGGGATGTTCCGGCAGGCGAGCCTTTCGATGGACGGCCTCGCCGGCATCATGATCTCCTCCGTCGTCCCCAGCATCAACTTCACCATCGAGCACATGTGCCATGATTATTTCAGCCTGGAACCGCACTTCGTGGGGCCCGGGCTGAAAACAGGCATCAATATCCTCTATGAGAACCCGAAGGAACTGGGAACTGATCGCATCTGCAACGCCGTGGCAGCCTATGCGCAATACGGCTCGCCCTGCATTTTCATCGATTTCGGGACGGCTACAAGTTTTGGCGCCATCAGCGGGCGCGGCAATTTTCTGGGGGGCTGCATCCTGACGGGCGTCCGCCTTGCCCGGGACGCGGTCGTGGGCGGAACCTCAAAACTGCCATATTTCGAGCTGAATCTGCCGGAGAGGGTGATCGGCCGCAGCACCGTCGCCAACCTTCAGTCCGGCCTCCTGTACGGTTATGTCGGCCAGGTGAACTATCTGGTCAGCCGGATAAAGGAGGAGATGGACGCCCCGAACGCCTCCGTCGTCGCCACCGGCGGCTTTGCCGGACAGATCGCTAAGCAGACGGATGCCATAGAACACGTGGACAGCCTGCTCACCTTGAAGGGCGTCAGGATGATCTATGAGAGGAACTTCATGACCTGATGCGGGTTGACCGCATATAAAGGGCCGCGGCCACCTGCGTGGCCGCGGCCTTTTCCGGGCGCTGCCCGGTCAACGGTAATACCTGGTCCTGTATTCCAGTTTCTTCTTCAGTTTTGGTTTTCGCTGCTTGGTGATCACGCGGTAGATGAACCGGGACAGAACGATCACCGCGATGAGCGGCAGCAGGACGATGATCAGGAACTCCAGGGAGAAGCGGGGAAAGGGGTTGGGGTCGGCATCGGAATAGGCGATGATCTCCTCAACCGTCGGGGCGAGGGATGCCCGCCTGGCGATGCTCCTTGACGCGATCAGTTCATACTCGACCGGCTTTGCGCCCGCCCTGTCGGGGATGAAGGTCATGATGCCGATGACCTCGCCGGCTTCCACGGGCGCTTCCAGGGTGCGCGTGTACTCGATTCCGGTCCGGGCGTTGTACAGCTTGACCCGGTCGTCCAGCTTGTTTTTGGGGGCGACCAGGGAGTCGTCCGCGGTCGGGTCCTTCTTGCGGATGTTCAGCTCCAGCCTGCCCAGGTCCGCGTCTTCCAGGCTGAACCCGGAGATGTTGATCGCCTTTGGGTTTTGTTTGTAGATCTCCGAAACGCTTGTTGAAACGTACTGTGAAAAACCGTACTCCATCAGCCTGCGTGTGTCCGTCCAGCGAGCGGCGGAACCCGACTTGAGCACGACGGAGATCAGCTGGATGCCCTGTTTGGTCGCCGATCCGACAAAGCAGTACCCGGCGATGGAGGTCTGGCCGGTCTTGATGCCGGTGGCGTACTGGTAATAGTTTGCGTTATCGTCGCTTTGAGCCATGAAAGCGCGGGACTGGCTGGAAAGGTTGCGCTCCTTTGACAGGTTGGTCGCGGGCATCGTATAGGAACTCAGCATGGCGATCCTGCGGAACTCATCGTTCTGCATCGCCTCCCGTGCGATGATGGCCAGGTCACGCGCGGTGGAGAGATGATAGTCGTCGTGATAGCCGTGGGCGTTCGCGAAATGCGTGCGCGTGCAGCCGTAGCGTGCGGCTGCTTCGTTCATCAGCGCGACAAAGGCGGCTTCGGAGCCGGAAATGTGCTCTGCGATCGCGATGGCCCCGTCGTTGCCGGACGCGACCATCGTGGCCCTGATCAGCGTGCTCATCATCACCTGCTCGCCCGCCAGCAGGCCGATCCTGGATGCGTCCTCGGGGATGGCTGTGGCATTTGGGGAAACGGTCACCATTTCATCGGGCTGTGACAGATGCAGGGCCAGCAGAACGGTCAGAATTTTTGTCGTTGAGGCGGGCGGTTTGAGCTCGTCGGCGTTTTTCTCAAACAGGACTTCCCCGCTGGCCTGTTCGATGACGATGGCGCTTTCGGCCCTCAGGTTCCGTGCTTCCAGCGCATCGGGTTTTGCGGGATCGTACTCGCTGGCTGAAGCCCGGGTGAACGGGAGCGCGGCCCAGAGCAGGGCCAGGGCCATCAATATGGAATAAAGCCTGAACCGCCTTGCGCGCGTCACGCCCGCCCCCTCCCCGATTGGTGCGCACATCCTATCACAGCGCTGTCTTCCTGTACAGTTTCGGTCCCTCGTCATACAGGTTGATCCCCCGGCTGTCAACCGCCACGACCGCCGGGAAATCCTCGATCTCAAAATAATGGACCGCCTCCGCGCCCAGATCCGGCCATGCCACGACGCGGCTGCTCCGGATGGACTTGGAGATCAGTACGGCGGAACCTCCGACGGCGGCGAAATATACCGAGGGATGTTCCTTCATGGCCTGAAGCGACTGCGGCCCAAGCCTGCCCTTGCCGATCATGCCCTTGAGCCCAAGTTTCAGCAATGGCGGGGTAAATCGGTCCATCCGATAGCTGGACGTCGGCCCTGCGGGGCCGACTGTCTGCCCGGGACGCGCCGGCGCGGGTCCCACGTAATAGATGGTCTCCCCTGCAAGGCTGACCGGCAGGGCTTCCCCGGCCTCCAGCATCGCGGTCAGCCGCCTGTGCGCGGCGTCCCGCCCGGTCAGCACCCTGCCGCTCAACAGGACTTCATCCCCGGCTTTCAACAGCAGGACCGTCTCGTCCGTCAGGGGAAGCTGAACGTGGATCTTCATGCGATGCTCCTTAGACCGTTCTTTCGGCGTGACGCGCGGCATGGCAACAGATGTTCACTGCGACCGGCAGCCCCGCGATGTGGGTGGGGGCGGTGATGATGTGGACCTTCAGCGCGGTGGCCCCGCCGCCGTAGCCTGCCGGGCCGATGCCCAGAAGGTTGATGTCTCTCTCCAGCTCCCTTTCAATCTCCGCGTAACGGGGGTCCCTGTGGCTTCGGGTCAGCGGCAGGCTGGTCGCGCGCTTGGCCATGATCGCGCAGAGTTCAAAACTGCCGCCGATACCCACGCCCACCACAAGGGGCGGGCAGGGGTTCGGGCCCGCCTCTTCCACCGTTTTGAGGACGAACTGCCTGACGCCTTCAACGCCGTCGCCTGGCGTCAGCATCATAAGCCTGCTCATATTCTCCGACCCGAAGCCCTTGGCGATCGCGGTCACGTGCACCGCCTCGCCCGGGACGATGCGCACGTGCTGGACGCAGGGGGTGTTGTCCCCAGTGTTCCTTCGGTCAAACAGCGGCTCTGCGACGATGGACTTGCGCAGATAGCCTTCCAGATAGGCCTTGCGGACGCCCGCGTTGACCGCGTCTTCAAGGGGACCGCCTGCAAGGTGTACGTCCTGGCCGATCTCCAGGAAGACCACCGAGATCCCGGTGTCCTGGCAGACGCAGAGGTCCTCTTCCGCCGCCAGCTCATTGTTCCTGATGATCTGCTCAAGCGCCATGCGCCCCAGGGGAGATGTTTCCTCTTTCCGCGCCTGTTTCAGCCTATCCATCACGTCGGGACCGATCCTGTAATTGGCATCCAGGAACAGTTCATAAACCGCCTGCGTGATGTCAGATGTATGAACTTCCCGCATAAAGCACCCTCCAATCCGTTCAATCCACAACGATGACCTTTTGCCGCCAAGCGCTTTGGGGCGGCTTTCCGGCGCCCAGCGCCCAGAGTTCTTCGGCGCGCATGTCGTCCGTCAGGCCGGGCCAACCTGCACGGGCCGGCCTGTCGATGATCGGGAAACCAGTCCTGGCCAGCGCGGACAGCAATGGGATGGCGCGTTTTCTGAAACCCAGCAGTCGCGCGTATTCCGGGGCTTCCGGAAAATCAGACGCGCCTGTGAGCAGGTGGCTGAGCGCGCGGCTGATGCGGGCATAGGGATAACGTTTTGACTTGACCAGGCTGATGAGTTCCCGCCTCGTCGTTACCAGCCGGGCCATCTGATGGATTCTTTGTTCCAGGCCTTCGGCGACCTCAGGCGAACGCCGCAAGGCCTTGCGGCTGTCCGATATCAGGGAAGCGATCAGCGCGCGGTCCAGGCCATCCGGAGGATGGATCCGTCCTGACGCCACAGCCTGTCTGATGATCAGTCCGCTGGGCTCCGGGCAGGCGTCCATCGCGCCCTCTTCGTCGCCGTTCATCAGCATCGACCGCACCGCGGTTGCTGAAGCCAGTGGGCCGCCGTCCAGGCTGTGGTAGCTTCCTGAGCGCATCACCGGGACCGGGATCATGGGGCTGTCAAGCCGCTTCAGCTCCCTTATGTAGCTGAGCCCCAGAATGAAATTGGGTGAAGAGATCAGGCTTTCCGGGAGTTCGGGCATCGCCTCCAAAAGCGCCTTGCCCTGGGCTTTTGCGAAGGACTGACCAGTCGCCAGCCCTTCCCTCAGTTTCATGACGTATCCGCCGTCCGGGCGGTTCATGATGTTGGCGGCGGTTTCCAGCCAGTCCAGCCTGTCCGTCTCGCAGCCGAAGCTGAGATGGCTGACCAGGTTCATTTGATGGAGGATGCCTACCCCGCCGCGGGCAAAACGGTTCGCCTGCGCGCAGGAGAAGCTCAGCGGCATGCCGACGGCTATGTCAAACCCGTTTTCAAGCGCCATCCTGGCCCGGTCGAATGTCTGGAACAGCATCGCTTCCCCGCGCTGGGAAAACGCCCCGCCCAGCACGCAGACCATGAAATCGGCGCCGGTCAGTTCCCTGGCGCGGCTAAAATGGTACAGGTGACCCCTGTGAAAAGGGTCATATTCCGCGATGACACCGCAAACCCGCATAATGCCTCCCTGCACGGTGGAATTATAGCATAGGGGGGTCAGGGTTTGAAAGTTGACACGGGCGCGCCGCGCCCATATAATCAAAAGACTGAAAAAAGGAGGTGGCTTTTCATGGATGACGGCGTTATGTGCCAGTCTGGCGAAGGCGTCCCGCGAATACGGCGCATCCATGATGCGCTGCCCGCATAGGCCTTCCGACTCGCATCCATCAACGTCGCCGGCGCTCGCAGAACCGCAGGGTGTTTTTTTGCGCGGATGCTTGATATGGAACGGAGGTGATTCCCGTGAATTGGGAACAGATTGAAAGCCGCCTGGATCAGCTGCTGTCGGAAAGCCGTCACGGCCAGCTTCGCGGCGCGCTGATGATGCTCAACCCGGTTGACATCGCGGAGTACATGAAGAAACTGGACCGTGAGAAGCTGCTGCTTCTTTTCCGCATCCTTCCCAAGGATGTTTCCGCGGACGTATTCAGCTACATGGATGCGGACCAGCGCCAGGCCCTGGTGGAGAGCATCGCTGATGCTGAGATCACCGCGCTGATCGATGAGATGTTCGTTGATGACGCGGTCGACTTTCTGGAAGAGCTGCCGGCCAACGCCGTCAAGCGCGTGCTGCAGAACACCGACCCGCAGACCCGCGCGATCATCAACCAGTTCCTGAAGTATCCCGAGAACTCCGCAGGCTCGCTGATGACGATCGAATACTGCGAGGTGACCCCGGACATGAACGTCCGCGACGCCCTTCGCAGCATCAGGGAAACCGGTGTCGACAAGGAGACGGTCTATACCCTGTACATGCTGGATCCCCAGCGGCGCCTGACCGGCACCGTGCCGCTGCACAAGGTTCTGGTGGCCGCGGAGGACACCCCGCTGATGAAACTGATGGACCCCGGGATCATCTCCGTCACCACGTTGGACGATCAGGAGATCGTTGCCGATACCGTCAGGAAGTACCATTTGCTTTCCATTCCCGTTGTGGACGGCGAAGGCCGGATGGTCGGCATCATCACCAACGATGACATCATGGACGTCATTGAGGAAGAGAACACCGAGGACTTTGAAAAAATGTCCGGACTTGCCCCGGCGGCAGAGCCCTATTTCAAGACCGGGCTGCTGACGCTGGCTGCAAACCGCCTTCCCTGGCTGATGATCCTGATGTTCACTTCCATCATCTCAGGCGCCATCATCGCGCGGTTTGAGAGCGTGCTGGCGGTCAACATCCTCCTGTCCGCTTCCATCCCCATGCTCATGGATACCGGAGGAAACAGCGGCCAGCAGGCTTCCACGCTGATGGTCCGCGGCATCGCGCTTGGCGAGGTGCAGTTCAAGGACATCCTGAAGGTGCTGTGGACCGAGTTCCGGGTGGGGGTCATCATCGGCCTCGCGCTGTCCCTGGTGACCTTCATCCGCCTGCTGCTGCTCAACCAGGCCGGGCTGGTCCTGGCGGCGGTCATCTCCTTCAGCCTGCTGGCCACCGTGATCATCGCCAAGTCGCTCGGCTGTGTACTACCTCTGTTTGCCAAACGAATCGGGCTTGACCCCGCGCTTGCGGCCTCCCCTCTGATCACCACCCTGGTCGACGCGACAAGCCTTTTCATCTTTTTCACCATCGCGTCCAGGTTTGTCCTTTAGTGCGCCGCCAAAGTGTCTGCGGAAACCTTGGCGTTTAGAAAGACGGGCATTTTCAAGTGGTCGCTTTGCTCCCGGTCAGTGAAAACGCAAGGAATGGATTGCTGCGTTTTTCTTCCCGCCCGGCAATGCTGAGCGATGCGATTGCAGTCAGAGGGCCATGCCCTCTGAACTCCCCCTGATATTGTTTATGATTGAACCCAAGCCCGCCTGTGTGAGGCGGGCTTTATCTGTATTATTAAAGTGGATTGGCTCAGCCCATCAGGTCTTCCATGCCGTACAACCCGGGCTTCTTTCCGATGAGCCAGGCCGCAGCTGAAAGGGCGCCTGCGGCGAAGATGGCTCGGCTCTGCGCCTGGTGGATCAGCGTGATTACTTCATGGCTGCCGTAGAAACCGATCTCATGGTCGCCCGTGACCGTGCCTCCCCTGACTGAATGGATGCCGATGTCATTAGGACTGCGCTTCGCATCCTTGCCATTGCGTCCGACGACGGGAATCGACTGATCGTTCTTCACAGCATCCATGAGCGACAGCGCGGTGCCCGAGGGGCTTTCGGCTTTCTGGTTGTGATGCTTTTCGACGATTTCGATGTCAAAGCCCGGAAGCATCCTGGCGGCCTGCGCTGCCAGCTGCCGGAGCACGTACACTCCCCTGGACATGTTGGGGGACTGAAAGATCGGGATCCCTTCCGCCGCCATCCGGATAGCTTCCATATCCTCCGGCGTAAAACCCGTCGTTCCCAGTACACAGGGAAGCTTTCGCTCCCCGGCGAAAGCGAGCAGGCCCGGGAGCGTCAGCGGGCTTGAAAAATCGATCAAGACCTGCGCTTCCGCCCGGACATCGGCAAACGAGGGGAAAATCGGAAAAGCCGCGAAGACCCCGGCATTGGGATCGATCCCGCCCGCCACCTCAAAGCCAAAGCCCGGCGCCTCCTGCGCGATCAGCCGCCCCATCCGCCCGCAGGCGCCGGAGATGAGCAGTTTCATCATGGGATTACCTCCAGTTCTTTCATTATTTCCTTGAGCACCGCGCGGTTTCTTTCACTCATGCTGATCAGGGGAAGGCGCAGGATGTCCTGGCAGAATCCCATCATGGACAGGCCGGCTTTGACCGGGATCGGGCTGACCTCAAGGAACAGCGCGTGGATCAGGGGCATCAGTTTCAGCTGAAGTTCCGCCGCGCTTTTCGTTTCTCCCGCGAGCATCAGGTCTGCCATGCGGCTGGTGAGGACCGGCGCGAGGTTTGACACAACGGAGATCACGCCGATCCCGCCCAGGGACATCAGTGGGACCACGACCTCGTCGGAGCCGGAGTAGAAGTCGATCCGGCCTTCGCACAGCCTGATCATGTCGGCCAGGCGTATCATGTCGCCGGAGGCTTCCTTCATCGCAATGACCTGGTCGTGTTTTGAGATCTCAGCCAGCGTGGCCGGCTCCATGTTCAGACCTGTCCTGGAGGGGACGTTGTAGAGGATCACGGGCAGGCTGCCCTCATCTGCGATGGCCGCGTAGTGCGCGATCAGACCCTGCTGGGTGGTTTTGTTGTAGTAGGGCGTGACGCACAGCTGGGCGTCAGCGCCGATGGCCCTGGCACGCCTGGCTAGCGCGATCACGCGTGCGGTGTTGTTCCCGCCGGTCCCGGCGATCACGGGCACCCTTTTATCCGCCACGCGCACGACGGTCTCCAGCGTCTGAGCCCATTCCCCGTCGGTCATCGTGCTGGGCTCGCCCGTCGTGCCGCAGGCGACCAGCGCCTTGATGCCGCTGCTGATCTGCCAGTTCACCAGTTTTTCCAGCGCTTCCCTGTCCAGGCCATCCCTTCTGAACGGGGTGACGATCGCCGTACAGGCGCCTTTGAAAAGCGCAGTTCTCATGTGACTTCTCCCTTTGCCGGTTCTCAGACGGCTTGCCTCCTGGTGAGGAGCAGTTCAA
Source organism: Bacillota bacterium (assembly GCA_963169565.1). Taxonomy (GTDB): domain Bacteria; phylum Bacillota; class Clostridia; order Christensenellales; family Aristaeellaceae; genus UBA6115. Next base: position 49,479 of record CAUJDI010000049.1, read on the forward strand.
CCGTCGGCACGCAGCCGCCGGCGGCACCGCGCAGGGTGTTGCGGTATATACAGGAAAAAAGCCGCCGGTGCATCAGCTGGTTTTCCTGAGGCCTGACGATCACCGCTGCCATGCCGTTTCCCGCGCTGCGGTCCAGCGCCGTCTGCGGGCGGCCAGTTCCCCAGCAGTCTTGATACAGATGTCCCCGGGCCGATTTGGACCGGGGATGCGTTGACCTTACCTTACGCCCAGGCGTCTGAAGGTCTCCATGCTTTCCCATGCATCCATAAAGGGCGATTCGCCTGAGGGTTCATCCTGTTCCAGCACAAGCCATTCCGCGCCGGCCTCAATGGCTGCGCTGACCAACCCTTCGGCATCCTGGCAGCCATGGCCGAAGGGGCGGTAGGAAAATCCGCTGCGGTCAGGATCGCCTTTTCCTTCCTCGCCGATGAGCGCGAATGGCGTCCTTTCAGTATTGCCGGAAACATAGTCCTTGATGTGGACGACCGGCGCGCGGCCCTTGTAGGAAGAGAGATAGGCGCTGGGATCCACGCCCGCGTACCTGACCCAGCAGGTGTCGATCTCGCTCCCCAACAGGTCCGCCGGCACCGCCGCGTACAGGAAGTCCAGCCCGAAAAGGCCGGATACCTTTTTAAACTCGAAATCATGGTTATGGTACAGCAGCCTGATCCCGGCTTTCCTGCAGGCCGTCCCGAAGCGGATGACATCGGCGATGACGCCTGCGAACCCGGGCGTGCCGGGGCGGTCGGCTTCCTCCAGATAGGGGATCACGAGATAGGAACAGCCCAGTTCGCTGTGAAACGCGATGACGTCATCGGGGTTCTCCCGGATCGTCTTCAGCGGCACGTGGCTGGATATGGGCTGAAGCCCCAGCATGTCGAGCTCGTTTCGATACTCCTTCGCGCTAAGGCCGAAGAAGCCGGCAAACTCGACCCCGTCAAAACCGATGCGGCTGATCTTCTCCAGGGTCCTGAAAGGGTCCTGCCCCATTTCATTTCTGACACCATAGAGCTGATAGGCGATAGGCAGTTTATTCATCGTTCATCCTTCAACGCTTAAAAATAGCATGGCTGGCCACTTTGCGCGCTCCTGTAGATGGCTTCCAGGATCCGGGTCACGACGATGGCCTGCTCGGGAAGCACGCAGAGCTTGCCCTCGCCGCGGATCGCCGAGAGGAAGACCTGCTGCTCGATGACCTCCGGTTTCTGCGAAACGCCCTCATAAAAGGCGACGGAACCCGCTTTCAGGTCCGGGACTTCGACAAACTGCCGGCCGTAGCGCACGCCGTTGATCCTGAGCCCGTCATGGAAGTCCGCGCCGCCCTTCGTGCCTGAAAGGGTGGTGGTTCCTTCCTCCACGTCCAGCGTATTGAGCGCCCATGACGCGCTGAGCATGATCGTCGCGCCGTTTTCCATCACCACGAAACCAAAGGCGCTGTCCTCCACCGTGAACTTGTCCAGATCCCAGTCTCCCCACGCGTTGGCCGTATCACGGTCCTTGTTCAGTTTGTGATACGCCGTTCCAACGGCGTATTTCGGGGTGTAGTTCTCCATCATCCACAGCGTCAGGTCCAGCGCGTGGGTCCCGATGTCGATCAGGGGCCCGCCGCCTTGCTCATATTCATTGAGGAAGACGCCCCAGGTCGGAACGGCGCGCCGGCGTACGGCGTTGGCTTTTGCGAAATAGATCTCTCCCAGGTCGCCTGCCTGGCAGGCCTTTTTCAGGTACTGGCTGTCCGCGCGGTAGCGGTTCTGATAGCCGATGGTGAGCAGCTTGCCGCTTTCCTTCGCGGCCGCGAGCATTTTCTGTGCTTCAGCATAATTGATTGCCATCGGCTTTTCGCACATGACGTGCTTGCCGGAGCGGAGAGCCTCCACGGTGATGATGCTGTGGCTGCGGTTGGGTGTGCAGACGTACACCGCGTCCAGGTCCAGTTTGAGCAGTTCCCTGTAATCATCAAATACTTTTGAGTTCCTGACGCCGAATTCCTCCGCGCTTTTTTGGGCGCGCTCCGGAATGACGTCGCAGAAGGCAACCACTTCCGCGCCGCCGACTTCCCTGATGGAAGGAAGATGTTTGGTGCCCGCGATGCCGCCGCATCCGATGATGCCGAGTTTCAGCTGTTTCATTAAATTTCCCCTCCGGCAGATATTGACTGCATTATACGCCAAATTGGCCGGTTTGTCATTGGACAGCATGCCGGCTGACGGTGCATCCTCCGGGCATTTTTTGTGTGCCGTTTCCGTCTGTGATATAGTCCTGACGGCATGAAACCGCGCCGTCCCGCCGTTTGGTAGCTGAACCTTCTGAAAGGAGCCCTCATGAAAAGGAACGGAGCGCTGGCGTTTTTCTTGGCTTCCATCATCATGTTTGCTTCTGTGCCGGTTTCCGCGCGGCAGTCCCTCCCGCTGCTGTCAGTCAAATCAACCGGGGAGAACGTGGTCAGGCTTCAGGAACGCCTGATCCAGGCAGGCTTTCTGACAGGCCGGGCGGATGGCATCTACGGTGAGATGACGCGCCAGGCTGTCCTGTCGCTGCAGCAGGCGCTGGCGTCCCTGGGGCATCGGATCAAAGCCGACGGTATTGCCGGACCTGCCACCCTCTCCTTGCTGTATGACGACGGGATCATGCGCCCTTTCATCGATTTCTCGCTGGGTACGACCGGGCAGCGGGTCATCGCGCTGCAGAACCGGCTGATCGACCTGAAGTTCATGACCGGCAGGGCGGACGGGGTTTTCGGCCAGAAGACGCTGGAAGCGCTCCAGGCGTTTCAGCGCCACCTGATCGGGCACGGCGCAAAGGATGTGCAGGTCACCGGCGCAATGGACGAAGCGACGCGCAGATGGCTGGTCCCGCAGGCGGACTTATCCGGATTTTCGATCCGCGCGCCTGAGTTTTTTGATGACGCGGATCCATTGTCATTACGGGATGAGTACCTCAATGCCGAAGCGTGCGTTCTTGTCAGGGCGGATACCGGTGAGATCCTGTACGCCAAAAACCTTGATGAACGGATGTATCCCGCCAGTACGACCAAGATCATGACCCTTCTGCTGGCGGTCGAGCGCGGAGGGCTGGACGAGATCGTCACCGTGCCCGCCTCCGCCGGGAAAGTCCCGGCGGACTCCTCGCTGGTCCCAGTATATCCCGGGGAGAGGATGCCGTTTCGGGATCTGCTCTACGGGCTGATGCTGCGTTCGGGCAATGACGCCGCCAACGCGATCGCTGAGATCTGCGCCGGTTCGGTGGAGGCGTTTGTTGCCCGGATGAACCGGAAAGCGGAGCAGCTGGGACTCAGCGGGACGCATTTCATGAATCCGCACGGCTATCACGATCCGGAGCATTACACAACGGCCCGAGACCTTGTGACCCTCACTGTCTACACGATGCAAAATCCTCAGGCGGCGGAGATCGCCTGCGCGCTTCAATATCAGATGTCGGCCACCGTCAGAAGGGGCGCGCTCACCCTGCAAAGCGGCAACGAATTGCTCGACCCCGGCTCTCCTTACTATTATAAGGGGGCAGTCGGTATCAAAAGCGGCTATACCAGTGCGGCGTGGTTCTGCTACGTCGGGATGGCGCGCCGGGGGAACGGGACGCTCTTTTCCGTCATCCTGGGAAGCAGGACCCGCAACCGGGGATGGCACGACATGGCAAGGCTGTTCAATTATGGCTTTGCGGGGATGGGGCTTTAGCGCCTCTTCCGCGGTTTCCGTTCACGCCTTATACGATAAAAACTGCCTTTTGACTATGAAAATTCCTAATATTGGTGCTTGACTGAGGGAGTGGGGGTGTGGTATATTCATCGGGCACCCCAAACGGGGGGATGCGGGGACCTTGAAAACGGCACAGAGAAGAGAAGCGCAAACGACAGTTGATTCTTTGAGCGAGAGAAGCGACTTTCGGCGGGAGCCGGGAGTTGTGGG
>CAUJDI010000050.1 GCA_963169565.1 Bacillota bacterium
TGGTGGACCGCACGGAGTTCGGCACCCCGGATATCCTGCGCGCGGCCCTGATGTCCGGCGAGGTCGACCTGGTGCTGGATTACACAGGTTCCGGCCAGTATTACCACCAGACGGAGTCCACCGACGCCTGGAGCGACCCGGTGGCGGGCTATGAACTCACCCGGGATCTGGACCGGGAGGTCAACGACCTCATCTGGCTCACCCCGGCCAACGCCAACAACACCGAAGGGCTGGCAGTCCGCCGGGCCTTCGCCCGGGAACACGGGCTGAAGACCGTTGCCGATCTGGCGGCCTACATCAACGCCGGGAAGCCGGTCAAGCTCATCGCGGCAGCTTCCTTCGCGGAGAACGTCAAGGGCCTGATCGGCTTTGAGGAGGCCTACGGCTTCCGGCTCCGGGCTGACCAGCTGATCACCCTGGCCTCCGGCAACACCGCCGAGATGCTCAAGGCGCTGTATGAGCAGCGCGACGGCGTGAACGTTTCCCTGGTGTACGGGACGGACGGCACGCTCAGCGAGATGGACCTGGTGGTGCTGGAAGACCCTGAAAGCATCCCGCCCGTCTACCTGCCCACCTCGGTGCTGAGGGGCGAACTGCACCGGATGTACCCGCAGATTGAGGAGATCCTGAAGCCCCTTTTCCTTTCCCTGACGTTGGAGACCCTGCAGGGCCTCAATGCGCAGGCGGTGTTCGGCGAGAAGGCGGCCAGGGACGTAGCCGCGGAGTACCTGAGGGAGATCGGCCTGCTGGTCGCGGAGTAACATCACAGAATGAAGAGGGACAGCCGCGGCAAGACAGGCGCGCTGGGCGCGGCGCTGTATGCCGCGGCCGTCCTTTTTCTGCCGTTCATCCGTTACCGTCCCAACCGCATCCTGACGGGCGAGGCCTACCGGCTGTCGGACCTTTCCGGCGGGCTGCCAGCCTTGATCATGCTGCTGATTCTTTCGGGCGCTTTCCTCATCCTGCTCATCAGGGGAAGCGCCCTGCGCGCGTTGTTCTCCCTGTCCGCTGCCTGCGCCCCGTTTTTTGTCCTTGCCTTGTGTTCCGGGCTTCCGGCATTCTCCGGCGAAACCGCACGGATCTCCATCGGCTCAGGCTTCTGGGCGGCGCTGGCGGCTTCCCTGGTGATGCTCTGGGACAGCGGCGCGGGAAAAGGAGTCCGGTGGCTGTACCTGGCTATCCTTGCCGCCGTGTCGGCACTGCTGCTGACAGGCGGGTTTGATGCCCTCTCCCTGCTGAGGGAATATACTGCCCGGCGGGAGACGTTCTTCATCCAGTCCGGCCGGCACCTGGCGCTGGCCGCCACATCCACCGCGGCGGCTGCGGTTGCCGGCATCCCGCTGTCCTTCCTGCTGTTTTCAAGGAAGCGGATGAAGCGGCCTGTTTTCTTTCTGGTGAACCTCGCTCAGACCATCCCGACCCTCTCCCTGCTGGGGCTGCTGATGGCCCCCCTGGCCTGGCTGGGCGAGAACAGCGCGCTGCTGAGAGGTTGGGGGGTCAGCGGCGTGGGTTTTTGGCCTGCATGGATCGCCTTGTTCCTGTACGCCGTTTTCCCGGTGCTCAACAATTCAATGGCGGGGCTCGCCATGGCTGACCCGACGGTGGTGGAGACAGCCGCCTCGCTTGGGATGACAAGGCGGCAGGTGTTCCTGAAGGTACAGCTGCCCCTGGCTGTGCCACTCATCCTGGGCGGCATCCGCACGGCCTTCACCCAGGGGATGGGCAACGCCATCCTGGCAGCGCTGATCGGCGGCGGGGGTCTTGGCAGCTTTATTTTCCTGGGACTGGCGCAGTCCGCGCCGGACCTGATCCTCCTTGGCACCATCCCGCTCATCGCGCTGACCATCCTGACGGACGCCCTGCTGGGCGGCGCTGTAAAACTGACTGAAAGGCGGTGGCGGCATGATCCGGGCTGAAGGTCTCACCAAATCCTACGGGGAGGGCATACCCGCCGTGCGCGGTGTGGACCTCGCCGTTCCCAGGGGGGAATTATGCGTACTGCTGGGGCCCTCCGGCTGCGGCAAGTCCACCCTGCTGCGCCTCATCAATGCCCTGACCCGCGCGGATTCCGGCACTGTGACGGTCAACGGGCGGGACGTCCGGAACACCCCGCCGGAGCTGCTGCGCCGCGGCATCGGTTACGTGGTGCAGAACGTCGGGCTGTTCCCCCATTATACGGTGCGCCGCAACATCGCCGTGGTGCCTGAACTGCTCAAGTGGAAAAAACCGGACATTGAAAAACGGGCAGCCTTCCTGATGGAACTCACCGGCCTGCCAAAGAATTACCTGGACAAATATCCTTTTGAGCTCTCCGGCGGAGAGGCGCAGCGGGTCGGCGTAGCGCGCGCGCTGGCGGCGGACCCGCCCATCCTGCTGATGGACGAGCCTTTCGGCTCCGTGGACCCCCTCAACCGTGAGCGCCTGCAGCGTTCCTTTCTGGAGATCCAAAAGACGCTGAAGAAAACCGTTCTGTTTGTGACCCATGACGTGTCCGAGGCCCTGATCATGGGGGACAGGATCCTGCTGATGCGGGAGGGACAGATCGTGCGCTCCGGCACGCCCCGGGAGATGGTGTTCGGCGAGGGCGACGCTTTCAGCAGGGAGTTCTTCGGCGCGGAGATGGCCCTCAAGCTGCTTTCGCGTTATCGGGCTCAGGAAGCCTGCGCGCGGGCAGGCGCGGAGGGGAAGCCCGGCTGTTCCATCAGCGCTGATCTGCCCCTGTCGGACGCTTTCGCGATGATGTTGGTGAAGGGCTGTGACAGGCTGACACTCACACGGGACGGGGAGGACGCAGGCACTCTTGATTTTTACAGCCTTCTGCGTTTCTTCAGGGAGGGCGGACGAAATGATGGATAAGCGGCGGCGCTGGCTGGTGGTGTGGCTATGGCTGATGCTGCTGATTCTGGCTGTCTACCGCTTTGAGTGGCTGGAGGGCTTCCTGAAGCAGGCCTTCGGCAGCAAGCAGGTGTTCCGCCAGCGCGCGGCGCTGCCGGACTATATGCTTCAGCACCTGGGTCTGGTGATGATGTCCACCGGCATTTCCGCCCTGTTGGGCCTCGCGCTGGGGCTGGCGGTGCGCTTCCGCTCCCTGAGCGAGTTTCGGGAACCCCTGCTGCGCGCGGCCACCTTTCTGCAAACCGTACCCTCCGCCGCGGTGCTGGCGCTGTGTGTGCCCCTGATGGGCTACGGACAGACCCCGGTGGTGATCGCCCTGGTGTTCTACGGTCTTCTGCCCATCCTGCGCAACACCATCCAGGGGCTGGACGCCGTGCCGGAGGACGTCAGCCTGTCAGCCGACGGGATGGGCATGACCCCTATCCAGCGCCTCCTGCGGGTGCAGATGCCCCTGGCGTGGCCCGCCATCCTGGCCGGCATCCGGACCTCCGTCATCATCAACATTTCTGCCGCCACCCTCGGCGCGACCGTGGGGGCCGGGGGGTTGGGCGTTCTGATCGTCAACGGCATCCGCAGCATGGACGTGACGATGATCATCAAAGGCGCTCTGCCTGTGTCACTGCTGGCGCTGCTGGCCAGCAGCCTGTTCACGCTCGCGGAGCAGGAGCGGTTCAGGAATGGGCAATGACAGGCGCTTAGGCATCATGGATAAGTATCGATGGGAGCACTTCAGGCTTCCCAATACTCATTTCTCCAGGTAATGCTGTCAGCTTCAGTTTACTTTATCGCCAATGGCTGCGTGAGTCATACTGTTGTGCAGATGTACGCGGTTTGTGATCTATAGAGTGTTTTGCAGGCCTTTCCGCTATGGCTGCTGTCCCTTTGGGGCAGCAGCCTTCGATTCGAAGCCTTTTCTTACCGCCTTGTCCCACCCGCCCGGTTTTTTCAGCATGTTAAGAAAACCACTGACGCGCCAGAAACTGATCAGCTGCCTGGGGCCGAAATTCTCCAAAAGGGAATATAGGATCAAGACCAGGAGATCCTTCAGGACAAAACGACCCGCATCACTTTCTTCAATGGCAAGGGAGGATACGGAAATCAGCGCACCCAAAAGGATCGTTGTCACAAACAGGAGCAAGGCAAGTTCCTGATTCATCATGCCAAAGAGCAAGGCGAGAAGCACCATCACGTATGCTTGTATTTCAAATAAAGGCCCCATCAATTCAAAGATAAAGTAGTATGGAACTGCAATCATGCCGATTTTCCCATAACGTGGATTGAACAGCATTTTTTTATGGAAAGACAGTATTTCAATTAAGCCGCGGTGCCATCTGTACCTCTGCTTTTTCAGTGACTTGAGATCCTCCGGCACTTCAGTCCAGCAATTCGCAGTGAAGGAGTAGCCGATTCTGAAACTCTGTTTGAGCTCTTTCATGAAGCGGCTGATTCTGACAACAAGTTCCATATCCTCACCAACGGTATCCTTGCTGTATCTTCCGCTGCTGGTAAGGTAGCCGCCGATATTGATGATGCGCTCTTTTCTGAAAAGGCCGAATGCGCCCGATATGATCAGCAGGCTGTTAAGAAACGCCCATCCCAGCCTCCCGGACATAAACGCACGTGTGTATTCAACCGTCTGGAATCTGGCAAGTGAGTTTTTGGGGATCCTTATGTCCTTGATCTGACCCTGTTCTATGGTACATCCGTTGATTGGAAAAATATTACCTCCCAGGGCGGGCGTTTCTATACCTGTGTCCAATGTCAGGGAGGCAAGTTTCAGCAATGCTTCATCCTCAAGGAGTGAATCCGCGTCTATTCCGCAGAAGTATTCCTTATTTGCGATGTTGATCCTTGAATTGAGCGAGTCTGCTTTGCCTCCGTTTTCTTTATCCACCACGATCAGCTTGGGCATTTGCCGGTTGACATAGACGCCTCTGACCGGCTTTGTACTGAGCTTTGTCTCGACAATATAATCCACTCTGGTCAGGTCAAAATATCGCATCAGGACATCCAGCGTATTATCTTTTGAACCATCATTCACGATAATGAGCTCATAATCGGGATATTTCAGGTTGAGCAGGGAATTGGCGCTCTCAATGATGGTTTTCTCCTCGTTGTAAGCTGGCGCTATGATTGAAACGGAAGGCATGACCCCTTTTTTGAACAGCAAGGACATGTTTTTTGCCCGCCAGAGCCTGATTTGATTCTTCGCGTTGATAAAGGACAGGGCCAGAAGGCCCAGATAAATGAGACTGATAGCCATGGAATAGAAGGCGATGAAGTAATTGAAGTCAAGGATTAAGATCTTCAGCTGTTCAATAAAGGGAGTATCGCGAAGAATATCCCACCGCCTGAGGCAGTATATTGCCGGGAATAAAAGAACGCTGATAGCCAGCAGAACGCATAAAGAGACCACCAGCTTCCTGTCCCTTTTCTGTTCCCTGGGGGCGGCCGGTTTCTCCGTATACGCAAAACCGCACTTTGCGGATATCCTTGGCTTGAGGTACTTGGAGAAATTTGCTTCATGATCCGGCCGATCGCGTACCGCCGCCTTAACCAGGGCTACAAGCTCATTCTCAATATTGATGTCGTTGTTCTTGTTCATGAAATCGATGACTTCGCTGTTTCGCCCTGAGACAAGTATCTCCAGGATGATCTGCCGGGCATCTTCCTTTGATTTTGTGGACAGCTTCATGATATAGTACTCGATTTTTCCCGAAAGGACAGATGCCAGTCCCTGCCTGACTTCCGTGTCATCTGTGCCAGTAAACGCCTGCGCAACCAAATTGATATACCCAGGGTAGTTTTCGATGATCCTTGAGATAGCATATACAGCACTTCTTGCGGTTTCCCCGTTTTTCAGAAACTCAGTCAACCGAGTGATCATATGTGGTGAGCCTTTGGCAGAAAGGGATCTTACTGCGATGTTTTTAATCTGAATATCATCAGAATCAAGATATTCATCGCTATCCAGCTCTTTTGGGAAATAGGAGGCAAGCACTTCACATGCCTTGATCACCAGTTTCCTATAGTTCCTCTCAATGTCAATGCTGACTGGAATCTGTTTGTATCGTTTGCATAAATCCGAGTCATCGACCCTGCCTTTGTAATCGCATAGGATAATCCCGTCGGGCAGCCTCGAGCTGTTGATGCATTTGGCACAGGCGTCATCCTTGAAACGTCCGTATAATTCATAAATTTCTTCCGTATCGGCTTTCCTGTTCCTGACCAGATTCAAAAGGTATGCTTTCGATTGTTCGGAGAAGTATCTGGAAGCAAATTCCACGATCAGTTCCTTCATTTCAATCGCCTTGCTGTCAATGATTTCAGGCAGGTATGAATCAAAAGCCTTTCCGAAACCGGCCAGCATGACGTTGACCTTTTCCCTGTAGAAATGGTTTGAGTACATCAGAGATTCCACAAGCACCGGGATGGAATCCTTGCTGCCTATATCCGCAAGAGCATTGGCAATATAGAGCCGGACAACGTTGTCACGCTCTGAGGACAATGAATTTTCCAGGTACAAACTGGCCCTTTGAGTGCCAATCAGGCCCAGGGATGCAGCGGACTCAATTCTCCTGATTCTGGAAAATGAACGCAGGTGTTCAATATGGTAATCCTCCGCCCGGTCTATATCCAGGTTCTTTTCAAGGCGTTCACGTGTGCGCGTATCCAGATGGACGGATTGCTTTAGCTGCAGGTAACTTGATGTGACGGATCTGCGCCCGGTTCTCCTTTCTTCGATCAGATCAGAGTGAAGCACATCATGGTTCCGATTCATTCGCTGCCTGTGCTTTTGCCGCTTATTCAGCCGGTTGATCAACAGAACGCAAATGACAAGACAAATCAAAGAAAGCAATATCAAAGCAATGATCTGCAGGATCCCCATGCTGATATTCATATCATCGCGCTTTCCTTGAGCTTGTTTCTTACAGCGCCGATAAGCTCTGACAGCATAAATGGCTTTTTAAAGTATTGCTCAACTCCCAAATCAATGGCTCTCTGAACAGAAGCCTCATCTTTGAGATAGGAAACGATGAAGAAGGGGATACTTTTGGTGTCCGACTGTGACAGCAACCTTTCATAGAAAAGAAAGCCATCCGTTTTTGGAAGCATGATTTCCGATATGATAAGGCTTGGCTTGATTTCTTTCGCGATGTCTATGGCCGTTTCACCATCACCTGCTGTCAGCACATCGAAATTGAGATTTTCCAGAAAGGTCTTCAGTACGTCAATGTTCACTGCATCTGTGTCGACCAGCAGGATTTTCACTGCCTTGTCATGATAGGTGCCGACAGGCGAATTTGAGCATACCATATCCATTCCGCTGCTGACAGCCAGCCTGACACGTGTATTTGCCATTGTGTAAAACGCAGTGTCAGGATTGCTCAGATACTTTATGTCCTCACGCAATTCATCCAAACAGACGACTCCGATAGACGCGGTGATTTTTCTCAGGAATTTCTCCGATACTGCGATGGCATTCCTGATTTTCTCTGAATAGGCCAATGCTTTGCTCCTATCAGTATTTGGGATATAGCAGGCGAACAAGGAATCCGGCAGTTTGAAGAAAATCTCATTGCCTTCCCTTACACTTTCCAGAATATAGACAATATTCCTCAGCAGCTCATCCGTTTCCCTATCACCGTAGGATATCAGAAAATCCGTATAATCATCCACGCTGATCATCAAAAGGGCCGGATTCTGTTCCGAATTCTCTTCGATTACGCCATTGATCTCGCTGGACAGGTAATTCATAAAGAAGTTTTGATTATAGAGGCCTGTGACAGGACATCTGGTCAGTTGATATTCCGCCTCGTTCAGGCTGTTCGCCAACCTTTCATTGCTGCTTTTCAGCAATAAATTCTCTTTGGTCAGATTCTCAGCCCTTTCTTCCGCATTCATCAATGAGGATTCAAATACCTTCGGGAGCGGAATATCATACTCCTTGGCAAGAGTCTGAACAAACGGCTCAATCACCAGCAGCCAGGATATGCCTTTGATCAGCAAAGCCTTCTGGAAGATGAGGTTCCACAGTTCTTCACCCGTGTAGTTATAGTCGGTCACATTGAGCTCATCATCCAAAGTCAGATTCATGCCATCGACGAGCTGAATGGTCTCTTCCTTGCTGAAAATGGACGAATACCTTTTCAGCACCAAACTGGACAGATACATATATCCGCCGGATTTGGCAAGATCGCTCCTGATTGGCTTCAGGAATGATCCGCATTCCAGTTCCCTTAATGCCCTGATATATTTCCTGACGTCCTGACATATAATTGAGCCGTGCTGAGGCGCTATCATGGAAATGTCGAGATTGAGAAGGGATTCCATGACGGGGCGTATGATATCATTTGAGGGCATGTAATGCTCGTGGAAGACTTTCATTTTCTCAAGATATCCGTCCCCTGCATAAAGGCTCCACTCATAGGAAAACGCCCCGAAGAGATCACTTGAGAAAAGGATATTGGACACATGGTCATAGGTTGTGATCGCTCCTGCGAAATGCAGATAGGGCGTCTGGATGAAGCTCAGTCTTCTTCCGGATTTCAGTGTCAGCTGAAACTCATGGTCATTCACAAGGTAATACGCTGACTTTATTCCGTAGTATTTGACCAGTGTCTGTGTTCTCCAATGAGTAATGATATTGAATTTCAGGCCTTTTTGCTCAAACAAGGGGACACTTGAACAGAAATCCGGATCCTGATGATGGAGGATCACATATTTTACTTTCTCTATCGGAACGATGCTGCGAATATTGTCATATACGTATTCGAAATCCAGGACAGAACCGGGATCTATCAGAACGGCTTCCTCCTCTTCCACAATCAGATAAGGATTGCAGTGAAGTCCTCCGTCCTGGTCGTTCCCGCCTACCCAATAAGTGTTTTCAGCAATTTTCACAGTTTTTGGTTTATTCATAAACCACGCTCCATCTATTCCTGTTTCCCCATAGTCATTATGACACAAATACCATGAGATAGAAATACGGTCATAAACAGGGCGATCGCTCAGCTTCAGGAATACCGTACACAATAAACAGGAGGCGGAAAACCGGCGAGAAAGGAAAGAGAAAGAGTGCTTCACCGGTGAAGATGTCGGCGCTGACCCGCATCAACCCGAAAGGAAGACTCTTTCTCCGTGAACGTATGGCCGGGACATGAAATGCTGCCAATTACCGGTTGGGCTTTCACTCAGGCAAGGCATCGGAGGATATCCGAAAAATCAACAGGCACCGCACATAGGGTATCCGGATGTGATGGATCCCATCAAGGGCATCAACCCGGAACTGCTGCATCCGGGTTCTTTGGACCTGTTGCTCCGGCACACCCTGCTTCCCGGCATGAATGCCGTTCCTGCTGTTTCGCCGCGTACTTTTTTCGGAGCTGTGAAGGGGGATGCTCAGCGCTTCAAGTTCTCCCCGGCTCTCCGTCAAACCCCAGGCTGATGTTCGCGTTGCTGGTCCTGACGTTCAGCGTTTTCGCGCCCCCTGCCCGCTCACCCGGCAGGTTGTTTTTCCCGTTGCTGGTGCCGGACTTGACGGTATAGTCCTCCATTTTTCCCGGCAGGCTGCCCTTGATGCCGGCGTTGGAGGTGGTGAGGGAAATCGCGGCGCTGTCCAGATTGGACACGCGGATGCCGCTGTTTGAGGTCTTCAGGGTCAGGGCCTGCGGCGCGCTCACGCCTTCCGCGGTGATTTTCCCGTTGCTGGTCACCGCCTTGAGGTCCTGCCGGGACGTGACTTTTTCAAGGTTCAGGGACCCGTTGCTGGTCTGGAGCTCCAGTCTTTTTGCGTCGATGGTTTTTACTGTGAGAGATGCATTGCTCGTAGCCGCCGCGATTTGGCCCCAGCAGGAGAAGCCCTCCAGTTCAATCCTCGCGTTGGAGGTCTTCAGGTCCAGTTCCGCCGCCAGCTCATGGGGCACCTGAATGGTAACCTCCCGCGTCTCCCCGGAGAGGAAATCAAAGTTGAATAACACGCCGGACAGGTCAAAGGGCTCCCGGATCAGGCTCAGCCTGCCGTCCTCAAGGGTAAAGGTATATCTGATCTTTTCGCTTTCCGGATGGCGGATGATGATATCCTCCCCCTCGCCTGCGCGGACAGTCAGCTGCATGTTGCGGTCCCGTACGCGGATGAAGCGCGCCTGACCGGCCTTTACCTGTATGGTCTTGATGCCTCTGAAAGGCTGCTCCCCTTCGGGTTCGGGCGCATTGCCTGCCTTGCGCTCCTTCTCCTTTCCTTCCCTGAGCCGGACGGCGACCATCTCAGGCGCTTCCATCCTGCTGACCGCCTCCTCCTCGGAAAGCCCCTCATCGTCCATGCGGTCCTGCAGCAGCTCGTCAAAGTAACCGATGGCTTCCTCCACCTGAGCAAAATCGTTCTGTTCCAGCGTCATTTTCAGTTTTCCCAGATATTCATCGCGTTTCATGTTCATTCCCCCTCTGTCCTTCTCCTGCGCCGTTCTTTTCCGCCTGCCGGATCAATTCGTAGATCCTGCCCAGCTGCTCCCATTCCCGTGCGAAACCGTACATCTGCTCCCTGCCCTTTGCGGTGATCCGGTAATAATGCCGGAGCCGTCCTCCGTGCTCTTTGGAGTAGGTCTCCACCGCCCCTGATTCTTCCAGCCTCCGCAGCACCGGGTAGAGCGTCGATTCCGACATGGGCATCAGCCCGCCCGCCTGCCGGGAGAGCTGGTAGCCGTAGGAATCCCCCCCGCTGAGCAGCGCCAGCACGCAGGCCTCGGTCAGGCCGCGTTTCATCTGCGTGTCCATCCAGTCACCTCCTATGCGACATATAATATAACGCATAGTATCATGCGTCAACATTTATTAAAGAATTCTAATCTGTATGGAAATATCATGAAACGGAAGGCTGCCGGCGCAGCCCCTTCCGCCTTTCTTTTCATGCCATGTTTCTGTATAATCAAAAAGGCAAAAAGCGGAAAGGGGACCGGATGCGCTTACAGAAATACCTCGCTTCCTGCGGCGTGGCGTCCAGGCGCAGGGCGGAGGAGATGATTGCCGAGGGCTTGGTCCAGGTGAACGGGCAGACCGTCCGGGAAATGGGCGTCCAGGTGGCGGAGGGCGATGCGGTCACGGTGGGGGGCGAGCCCGTCCTTCCGGAAGCGGAGAAGCGCTACGTCCTGTATTACAAGCCCGTCGGCGAGGTCACCACGGCCAGCGACCCGCAAGGCAGACCCACCGTGCTGGACCATTTCCGTGACTACCCGGTGCGCCTGTACCCCGTTGGCCGACTCGACTTTGATTCCGAAGGCCTGCTGATCCTCACCAACGACGGGGAACTGACCCAACGGCTGACCCATCCCAGTCATGAGGTGGAAAAGCGCTACATTGCCCGCGTGTCCAACCAGGTGGGCGAGGAGGAGCTGCATCTCCTGCGTTCGGGCGTGCCGCTTCAGGGGCGCAGGACAGCCCCCGCCAAGGTCAGCGTCCTTCGGCGTGATCCCTTCTCCACGGACCTGCTGATCACCATCCATGAAGGCCGCAACCGGCAGATCCGCCGGATGGTCGAGGCCGTCGGGCATGAGGTGGTCCGGCTCAAGCGCGTGCAGTACGGCGGCGTGACGCTGGGGGACCTGGAAAGGGGACAGTGGCGGGAGTTGACCCCTGAGGAGGTCCGCTCGCTCAGATGACGTCAGCGCCGTATCTCGCCTCAGCCCGGCAACTGGCTTCCCGGGTATTCACTGAGCTTCTCAACGCCGGTGACAGGGCGGTGGACGCGACATTGGGGAACGGGCATGACTGCGCCCTGATGTGCCGCCTGGTCGGGGAAACGGGCCATGTGGACGGCTTTGACGTGCAGGAGAAGGCGCTGTCAAACACCCGCGCGCTGCTTGATGCCCTGGGGCTGACGGCCAGGGCGGCGCTGCACCTGATGGGCCATGAGCGCATGGCGGAGGTGGTCCGCCCCGGCATACGCCTGGCGGCCTTCAACCTGGGCTGGCTTCCCGGTTCGGACAAGCGGCTGACCACACGGGCGGGGACGACCCTGTCCGCGCTGGAGGCAGCGCTCGGGCTGCTCAATACCGGCGGCATGGCGGTGGTCTGCGTTTACCCGGGGCATGAGGAAGGCGCCAGGGAGCAGCAGGCGCTGATGGAATACGCCAGGGCGCTGCCGCCCGACCGCTATACTGTGCTGTGGCACTGTTTTCTCAACGGCGGGCCCGGCGTGCCGGGCTGCCTGATGATCGAAAAAATATCGTTTGGAGGATGAAGCGATGAAACTGTCCGTGTTTTCTGTGGTGCTGGGGAGTATGCCGCTGAGGGAGGCCTGTCAATTTCTGGCCGAGCAGGGTGTAGACGCGGTGGAGATCGGCTGCGGGGGGTATCCCGGCACCAGCCACTGCGACCCGAAAGCCCTGCTAGGGAATGCTGAAGCGAAAAAGGACTTTTTCGCGGCTGTCAGGGACAGCGGGCTGGAGATCGCCGCCCTCTCCGTGCACGGCAACCCGGTCCACCCGGACAAAGAGGTCGCCCGGTTCTTCCATGAGGATTACGTCAACGCGGTCCGCCTGGCCGGGGAGCTGGGCGTCACCCGCGTCGTCACCTTTTCCGGCTGCCCGGGCGGATGCCCTGAGGACCGCTCGCCCAACTGGGTGACCTGCGCCTGGCCGGATGATTACCAGGACGTGCTGCGCTACCAGTGGGAGGACGTCCTTATTCCCTACTGGCAGGAGGCCGCGGGCATCGCCAGGGAGAACGGCGTGCAGCGCATCGCGCTGGAGATGCATCCCGGTTTCTGCGTCTATAACCCGGAGACCCTGCTGCGCCTGAGAGAGGCTGCGGGGGACGCGATCGGGGCCAATCTGGATCCCTCCCACCTGTTCTGGCAGGGGATCGACCCGGTGATGGCCATCCGCGCCCTGGGCAACGCGGTGCATTTCTTCCACGCCAAGGACACCCTGATCGACGGGGCGAACACGGCGGTCAACGGCGTGCTGGACACCAAGCATTATGCCCAGAACGGGCGCTCCTGGGTCTTCCGCACCGTGGGCTACGGCCACGACCGGCTGACCTGGAACCGCATCATCTCGGAACTGCGCTGCGCCGGCTATGACGGGGCGATCTCCATCGAGCATGAGGACGGCCTGATGAGCGGCAGGGAGGGATTGGCAAAGGCCATCCATTTCCTCAAGGACGTCCTGATCCGCGAGCAGTCCGGCGGCATGTACTGGGCGTGATCCCGGGGGATCCGGCCGCGCGGTTTCAAGGACTGCGCCACGAGGTACAATGCCCGGGAACGACAGGTTCCAGGGAGAGGATCATTGAGCGTTCATGATTTTGAATGGAAGTTTTTATGGAGGCGTAAGGCGTTGAGGATTCCGGAGGAGGAAAGGGCCCTGCTGGACCGGCTGGGCGCCATCCGTCTGACCTGCGAGGACCCGGTGACCAACTGCGAACTGATCCCGGACCGCCGCCAGGTCATCCTTTTGATCAAGGACCTGCAGTCCCTGATGTTCCCGGCGTATTTCCGCGTCAGCGAGAGCCATGCGCGGGAAGAGGGCAGCGCATACGGCTGGGCGAAAAGAGAACTGACCAGCCTGATCGGCCTCTCCCTGCGCTTTTCTGCCGTCGGGGAGGAAAGAAGCCCCGAAGCCCTTGCCGGGGCGCTGCTTTCCAGGCTGCCGGAGATCAAGGAGCTGCTCTGCGGGGACGCGCAGGCGATCTACGAGGGGGATCCCGCCGCCCGCAGCTGCGAGGAGGTCATCATCTGCTATCCCGGCTTCTACGCCATCTCCATCCACCGGCTCGCGCACGCGCTCTATGAACTGGGCATTCCGCTTCTGCCCAGGATCATGTCGGAGTTTGCCCATGAGAAGACTGGGATCGATATCCATCCCGGTGCCTCCATCGGCCGGCGGTTCTGCATCGACCACGGCACCGGCATCGTCATCGGGGAGACCGCGGTCATCGGGGACGACGTAAAGCTTTATCAGGGCGTCACCCTGGGCGCGAAGAGCTTCCCGCTGGATGAGCAGGGCCTGCCGGTCAAGGGCGTGCAGCGCCACCCGCGCATCGGCAGCCGCGTGGTCATCTACGCCAACGCCGTCATCCTGGGCGGGGACACCCATGTTGGGGACGACTGCGTCATCGGCGGCAACGTCTGGCTGACCGAGTCGCTGCCGGAGAAGCAGATGATGTACTACGACGGGGACAAGATCAAGGGGAAGCCGCTGTAATAGGGGCTTCCGCACTCATGTGAATAGACCCTTGATCCAGGGCAGGATGTAATGGTCATCATGCGATGGCACTTAAGCTGCGATACTTCCACAAGCCTTTCCATCAGCAATAGTGCAAATCCAATGATGCCTGACCTGCTTTTCTCAGTCGGGGCCGCGGGAAAGCAGCGGAGCAGTCCGCCTGATACCCAGGGTTTCAATTCAGATGCTTCCGCAAGAAAACTACAGTGTGATAGAAAGGGACATATGAAACGCATCGCATCACTGGCGCTCCTTATCCTTCTGCTCCCGCTGCCGGGTATAGGCGAAGCGGCTGGCCAGCCTTCCGGATGGGATTACGTCTGGGCCTGGCAAAATGATGTCGCCTATGTCGAGAAAGATGGGAAAATTGGCCTTATTCATAAAGACGGCAGAACAATGATTGAACCTCGGTTCGATTACGTCATGCCGTTTGAGAACGGGATCGCTGCTGTATATGAAGGATACATCGGTCAGGTCTATCAGGAAGAATTGGGTAAGTATACATCTTTCATTGCATTTGATTATTTGAGGGAGCCGATGCCCGGAAAGTGGGGATTGATCGATCAGGAAGGGCATGTGTTTGTGGAACCCCAATGGGCAGATGAGCCGCTTCATGGAAAGTTCAGTGAGAACAATTGGTCTGGTTACATGGATGACCGCGGAAGAGTGCTCTTGGATCCGGTATGGAAAACAGTTCCATATCAAATTGAATCAATGGAAGATCTTCAACCGGTTCAGCGCAACGGAAAGTTGCATTTTGTCGATGCGAACGGCAATGTAAAACTAACAACAGAAAATTTTGATTATATGAGCCAGACTTGGGATGCCCATGATGTATTCATGGAAGTGGAAATTTCCGTTGGCAAGGCGAAAGCAAAAAGAGGAGCAGTCGACAGGAAGGGGAACTTTGTCGTCCCGCCGGAATATGACGATGTGGGGCAGGTCAACATCGGAACTGTAGCTGAGATATTCTACTCCGGAGGAAGGTACAGCGGGATTGGAAGCGATTCAAGAGCGCTTGTCAGAAAAGGGGAAAAGTGGGGTCTTTGGGATACCGTAAACCGTCAATTGCTGGTGAAACCCGAATGGGACGAATACGCGTCATTCAGTCCTGATTTCTTCTTTGTACGGAAGGGCGGAAAATGGGGCCTGGTCGATATGGACGGCGAGACTGTCCATAAGCCGCAATGGCTGGATGTCAGCATAACTTTTCCCGGGGAAGGGCTCGCAACCGTGTTGGTACGGAACACAAAAGCCGGCGGGGAGTATGCGGCCATCAACCGCAAAGGTGAAGTGCTGGCCGAAGGCTTTAAAAGAATTGATCGTTTGGATTTCCACAACGGATTGGCAAGCGTCAGGGATTTTGGTATTGACAGCAATAAAAACGGCTATATCAATGAGGAAGGTGTCCTTGTCATTGAGCTCCCTGATGATTATTGGCAGAATGAATTTACAGGCAAACTTGCTCCTGTCAGGACTGATGAAAAAACTGGTTTGCTCAATACTGACGGCAAATGGGTGGTTGAACCCAGATGGTGGGACGTATCTTCTTTCTCCGGCGGGTATGCGACCGTGCAGGATGAATCCCTGGGGAAACTCGGCCTCGTCAGCGAGGAGGGACAATTCATCAGTGCCCTTGAATGGGACTGCATTGGGTACATGCGTGAGGGCTACGCTTTTATTTATGATGGACAATATAACCAAGGACAAAATTATAATGTAATAAGCCCTCGTGAGGCAGGCGTTCTGCATGGCAAGTATGGCTATATGAACGAAGAGGGCAAAGCGGTCATCCCTCTGCAATGGGACAGCGCGGGCGACTTTATCGGCGGGAAAGCGGCTGTTTTCTCCGGGCTGCATTCCGGAAATTTGTACGGAGAATATGGCAACTCAAATGATCCGATCATTGGTCAGCAAGGCTACATCAATCAACAGGGTCAGCCAATCAGCGGAGTGAAACCTCAGACTGATTCGCAGCGTCTGCATGAAGCTCTTGTACAAGCGGACGCTTTACAGGGACAGCCTGAGAAGTCTTTTATCAGCGGGTCTGTTGATGGCGTATCATGGAAGTACTCTGCCTGGCCGCTGAGAAAATGGGGCCTCGTTTCTACAGATGGAACGGATATCATCAAAGCGGAATGGGACGCGATCCCTGCCCTGTTCCAAAAACAAGTCTATGCAGATGGTGTTCTGACCAAAAACAACCAACCGATGAGTGACCGCTTTGCCGTTGTTGTCAAGGATAGGTTTAGCTTCGATGCTACAGGGGTAATCAGCCTGTCCGGGAAAATGATTCTGGAACCTGTGTGGAGAGCGGTTCACTTTGATCCTCTCACGAACAGGATATTGGTCGTTGACAGCGAGTACAGAATTGGGATCTATGGCCTGGACGGACAGCGGATTGCCGAACCGCAATGGGAGTGGATCGAGGAGTTTTCTGAGGGGCTTGCCGCTGTGCGCGTGGGAAAGAAGTATGGATTCATCGATGAATCCTATAAGACAGCAATCAAGCCCTCCTGGGACAGCGTTCGTGGTTTCAGTGAGGGGTATGCGGTTGTCAGGCAAAACAATAAATATGGGCTGATTGATGCCAGGGGAAAGTCTGTCAGTAAACCGCAATGGGAGTATTTGGATGATGTTTCCTGCGGGCGCAGCCTGGTCCGGCAGAAAGATCAATACGGCTATCTCGGGACGGACGGGAAGATCGCCATTGCGGCGCAATGGGATTTCGCCACCCGTTTCAACGATGGCAAAGCACGGGTGAAAAAGGACACAGCATGGGGTTTTATTGATGTAAATGGAGCATTGATCGGTGAATTGGCCTGGGAACGGGCTTTTGATTTCAGCCAGGGACGGGCTGCCGTCAAAAAGGACGGCAAATGGGGATTTATCAACGAATCGGGTGATATCGCGATCAAGCTCGAGTGGGATTACGTCTGGCCGTTCAACCATGGCGAGGCGCGGGTCGAACTTGGCGGCAGGTATGGCTACATTGACCTGGAGGGTGCTCTGATATCTGGATTGAAATAAGCAATAGAGTTGTTCCTGCCATTATCCCAAGCGTGTTTTTTGCTTGTCTATATCATTCAGTATTCAGCACAGGCAATCAGCGTTAAGGATGAACCTGTTCTATCTGTATATCATCGCAACAATGCGACACAGGCTATATGCAGAGAATCAACCTGATTCCTTTGCCCTGTATCCGCTTTCAAAGTCCAATCGGCTGATGAAGGGACCCTCCGGCCAGGCGGCCAGGTTATGGCAGGCGATGTCCACGATGCTGTCATGTGTGTGCCTGAGGTGGAAAAAGCCGGAGATGTGCGGGGTGATGATCAGGTTCTTCTCTCCCCACAGGGGGTGGTCCTTGGGCAGCGGTTCCGGCACGGTCACGTCGATACCCGCGCCAGCCAGTCTGCCCTCCCGGAGGGCGGACAGCAGGGCGTCCTGGTCCAGCACGGAGCCGCGGCCGACGTTGAGCAGGTAGCTGCCCGTTTTCAGCAGGCCGAAGCGGCGCGCGTCCATCAGGCCGACGGTCTGCGGCGTTTCCGGGAGCGACAGCGCCGTGACGTCGGCACCAGGCAGCAGCCTGTCCAGTTCATCAAAAGTATGCATTTCGTCATACACCGGGTCCGCTTCCCCCCGCGTCCTTCTCACTCCGACGGTGCGGGCGCCCATCAGCTTCACCAGGCGGGCGAAATCCGTGCCGATGGAGCCCGCGCCGATGATCAGTACGGTCATTCTGCGCGGGGATCTGACATCTCCGCGGTCGATCCATTCCGCCGTCATCTGGTCGTCGCGATATTCGTGCAGGCGCTTGAGCAGCATCAGCAGCATCCCCAGCATGTGCTCGGAGATCGCCTGGCCGAAAGCGCCGCTGCTGCTGCACAGCACTGCCTCAGGGAGCAGTTCCCTTAATTTCAGGTATTCCGGGTCGACGCCGGAACTGCTCAGCTGCAGAAGCTTCAGCCCCTTCAACTTTGGCAGAAGGTCCGCCGCAGGTTTGCCCACCGCGGCGTCAAATCCCGCCAGTTCTTCGTCTGCCAGTTCCTGCCAGCGGGCAAAGCGCACCTGCGCGTCCGGCAGGGCTTTTATGAACTGTTCCCTGTGTTCCGGTTTGAGGGGCATGGACACCAAGATGTTGTGAAGCCGCATGGGGATACCTCCATCATGATCTGTGTTGATTTTACCCGCCCGGATGGGTCGTGACGCTGTGCCGGGCCGAAGGTTTCCATTTCCGGCAGAAACATGGTAGGATAAGGCATCAAACATTGTGCCGGCATTGAATCCCCCTGACGCCATGAAACGCCTGGGGGCGCAGACCGGTGGGAAAGGACCTGGCATGACAGGGGGTTCCTGTATTTTTACCGTCGTTGACCGCGGGAAGGCGAACAGCCTGCTGCACCGCGCCCAGCAGATGGGCGTCCGGCGGGGCACGATCTTCCTGGGTGAGGGCACGATGTCTTCCAGGCTGCTGGACCTCCTGGGGATCAGCGAGACCCGGAAGGAAGTGCTGCTCATGGCGGTGCCCGAGGGCGTGAGCGACGCGCTCTACGGGATGCTGATGGACGAGTTCCACATGCATAAGCGCAACAGGGGCATCGCCTTCTCCGTCCCCTACCGGCAGTATGATCCGGAAAACAAAGCCCCCTCCGTGTTCAGCCGTCAGACGGACGCGCCCCACGTCTGCCTGATCACGGTCCTGGAGCGCGGGCTGGGGACGGAATGCATGGGCAAGGCGCGCGCGGCCGGCGCGCGGGGCGGGACCATCCTGCATGCGCATGGCGCGGGCGTGCCCCGGGATTTCTATTTTCCGCTGGTGGTGGAGCCGCAGAAGGACATGGTGATGATCGTCGCCCCCCGTGAGTCGGCCCCGGCCATCCGCGACGCGATCTACACCGGTATGCGGCTGGAACGGAAGGGCAGCGGTATCCTCTTCGCCCTCCCTGTCTTAAGGACGCTGGGGCTGTATGAGGGGAAAGCGTCGGAGAAGGCGGTGATGGGATGAACCTGCTGCGCGGGAAGATCCACGAAGTCAGCCGCTCCCTGCTGCCGGTCATGGCGTTGGTCATGCTGATCACCTTCACGCTGGTGAAGGTCGACCCGGACGTGGTCTGGCGTTTTCTCCTCGGCGGATTCCTTCTGCTCATCGGCCTGGCGGTGTTCCTGCTGGGGGTCGATCTTGCGATGGCGCCGATCGGCGACCGCATGGCGCAGGAGCTGGCGACTTCCAGGTCCGCTCTGAAGATGGCTTTTTTCAGCTTCCTGCTGGGTTTCCTGGTCACGGTCGCGGAGCCGGACCTGCTCATCTTGAGCCAGCAGGTGCAGACGGCTTCGGGGGGAACCGTCAGCGCCATGGTGATGGTCTACGTCGTGTCCGCTGGCGTGGGCCTGCTCATCGCGCTGGGCACCTTCCGCCTCCTGGGCGGCAGGGTCTCCTATCCCCTGTTCATGGCGCTGGCCTACGGTGTCATCCTCCTGCTGTCCTTCCTGGTGTCGGAGGAGTTCCTGGCGGTCGGTTTCGATTCCTCCGGGGCCACGACCGGCGCGCTGACCACGCCCTTCGTGCTGGCGCTCACCGTCAGCCTCTCGCGCATCAAGGGTGGCCGGAACGCGGAGGAGGACTCTTTCGGCATGGTGGGGGTGATGAGCGTAGGGCCCATCATCGCCGTGATGCTCCTGAGCATCCTCTCCGGCCAGGAACGTATCCAGGGCACTCCTGAAACCTTCGTTCCGGCTTCCGGCATCCTCTCCCCGATCCTTCATGAGTTGCCGGGCGTGTTCCGTGAATCCTTCATCGCGCTGCTGCCGCTCACCGCGCTGTTTTTCCTGATGAACGCGGTGAAGTTCAAGGTCCCGGGAAGGGAGGCAGCCCGCATCGCGAAGGGGCTGGTCTACACCTTGCTGGGGCTCGTGCTGTTCCTGACGGGGGTCTATTCAGGCTTTATGGACATGGGGCAGGTCATCGGCCGAAGCATCGCTGAACGCTTCAACTGGCTGCTGCCGGTCGTCGGCTTCCTGCTGGGGATGATCGTCGTGCTGGTGGAACCTGCGGTGCACGTTTTGGGTCAGCAGATCGAGGAGGCCACCGGCGGGCGCGTCCCGCTCAGGCTGATCCGGGTCACGCTGTCCCTTGGCGTCGCGCTGGCCATCGCCGGATCGATGCTGCGCATCATGATCCCCTGGGTCAAGCTGTGGTATTTCCTTCTGCCGGGCTTCCTCGCCTCCGTCATCCTGTCCTTCCGCTCCGACCCCGTGTTTGTGGGGATCGCCTATGACGCGGGCGGCGTAGCCTCCGGCCCTGTCACCGCCACCTTCGTGCTGGCTTTCGCCCAGGGCGCCGCCGCCATGACGCCCACCGCCAACGTACTGGTTGACGGCTTCGGGGTCATCGCCATGGTCGCCATGGCGCCGGTGGTCTCCATCATGACGCTGGGGATGTTCTTCAGGCGCAGGGAGCAGGCTCTGCCCAGGCTGGAAGAAACGCGCGCCGCACCCAGTGCGGAGAGCCTGCCCGGCAGGATCGAGTTCCTTGACTGCGTGGTGGCGGTCGTCAAGCGCGGCCTGTCAGAGCGCGCGGTCGAGATCGCGCGGGAGGCGGGCGCCGGGGGCGCCACCATCCTGCACGGGCGCGGTTCGGGCGGGCACGACATGAAGCTGTTCCACGTCGAGGTACAGAAGGAGAAGGAGATCATCTTCATGCTCACCGACACCCGGCAGAGCGAAACCGTCGCGGATCGCCTGTACAGGGAGCTGGACCTGGGCGGTGAAGGATCCGGTACCGTTTTCATGATGCCCTCAGGCGCCTATGGCGTTGGCATGCCCGTTTCCATCGGCACCCGCGAGGACACGGCTGAAGAAGAAGCCGATCCCCTGCATGGGAAGAGCACGGCGGAAGAGCTGCTGCCCAAACCACCCGGCGGCGATTGAAGAGTGCCGACAAAGTGTCCGCAGGCACTTTGTCGTTTTGGATGAATTGGTATTATTTCTAGTTGGGAGCGCAGCGGCCAAGTAAAAAATGAAAGGAATGGATCGCTGCGCAAACCTCACCGCCCGCCGGGCAAACCCGAATGAAACGTTTCAGACAGAGGGCTTTGCCCTCTGACACTCCCCTGAACATCGTCTGTCTATGGCCTCAGCGGAAAACTTTGAAAGGTTTTCCGCTTTTTAATCATGTTTTCATCCCTGTCACCTTCTGCTTTCATCCGGGCGGCTTATCCTGCTGATGGATCGACAGTGCCCCTGCGGCAGAAGGAGAAGCGGAATGGACCGGTTTGAAATGGCGGAGACCCTCAGGAGAAAGGCTGGCATCAGTTACGGGGAAGCGAAACAAGCGCTGGAAGCCTCCGGCTGGGACGTGCCGCGCGCGATGAAAGCCCTTCAAAGCGGCTCAATGGAGCGCGGCAGGAATGCTGACGTACAGAAGGGATGGCACAGCAGGGCGTCTGCGCGGACGGGCGAAACCACCCGGCGGGGCAGCCGGAACCATCTGATGGTCACCAGGGATGGGAAGCGGATCCTTGAAATGCCCGCCGCGCTTGCCGCCCTGCTCCTCCTGCTCCTTATGCTGCTTCGCGGCCCTTTCCTGCTGGTCGTGCTGATCGGATTACTGGCCGGATATCGCTGCAAGTTCATCAGCGAGGCGGAAGACAGGGCATTCCGGGAGGACGTTACAGCGGCTGCGGAGACCGCGGAGGAGATCATCCAGCGGCATGCGGTCAACAGCCTGGGGGAAGACGCCGGCGCTTGGCAGAGATGATGATGAACCAAAGGAAAGAGCCGACCCGAAAGGGCGGCTCTTTTCCGTATATCCGGGAACGTGCCTGGGCGCGTTCCCCTGAGGGATGCCCGCTGCCGGGCTCCCGTCATCGGATTTATTTCGCGTTGGCGGCGGCCTTCGCCAGGGCGGCCAGATAGTCACCCACGGTGATGGTCACGGAAGCCTTCAGGTCTTCCACGGCCGGAACGGCCTTGTGGTTCTCGTCCTTCTGGTACGTTTCGATGGCGAGCACTTCCTCGACGGTCTTGCCGACGCAGTAATCGGCGAACGCCGCGATCTGCTCAAACCATTCCTTGCCGATGCCGCTGGCCTTCCTCATGCCGTAGGCGTCGCCCTTTTCCAGCTTGGTCAGCAGGGTCTCGGGAGCGGGCACGACGGCTTTGCCGTCAAGGCCGAAGGAGATCTTGGTCTGCTGCACGTCCCAGATGACGGCCAGGATCTTGCCGTCGGCATCCAGCTCAACGCTGCAGACGGTGGTGTTGACCTGCGCGGTGCCGGCTTTCTCGGCGGTGGCTTCGGTGATGGAGCCGATGGACGTGACCATGCCCAGGCCGTGCTTCACGGCGGACTCAGCCATGGCGGAACCGAGGGATACGACCAGGAGCAGGGCAACGATGAGTGACAGGGTCTTTTTCATGGAAATCCTCCTCATGTATGTTTAAGTTCCGGGGTGCATTATAGCCTAGCCTGCCTCCCTCGTCAATCCTTGCGGTGCAAAAATCCGTCACCGCGGGCGGAAAACGTCCCACTAAGATCAGCGCGGTCATCCATATCGGTATCAATGAACCGGACATGAAGGAGAGACTGGGAGCGTTTTGTGGGCGGGCAATGCCCTCAGCGGACCGGGATCCCCGCCTGCGCGGCGGCGGCTGCCACGTGGTCATAGGCTGCCGCGTATTCTTTAAAACTCCCCATATGCTCCAGCAGCACTGGGGCGTCCTGGGGCAGGTGGGCGGCGATGACGGGAAGGACGCGGGTGTAGTCGAGCGTGCCCCTGCCGGGCGCCGTTTCACGGATGACGGCGGTGAAAGGCGTTTCCATTACGGTGTCCTTCAGGTGTGTGCTTTTGATCCAGGGCGCCAGCTTTCCGAAGCACTCATCGATGAACGGGACCGCGAGGAGAGAGCGGCGCGGGCTGTTGATCATGTTCACAAAATCCATATGCGCCCCGAACTGTTCCCGGCCGACGTCGCGGATGAGCTTCAGGTATTCGTCAGGCCCGTCCGGCACCATCCAGGGCATGGGTTCCAGCGTGTAGAAAGCCCGCCGCGGCCTGACCGCGTCGATGATGCCCCGGACTGTCTCCACGATCAGGTCATAGGCGTCCCTGGAATAGTTATCCGGGTAGGCCCCGTCCCAGCGGCTGCCCCTGCAGCCGGCGATGTTGACACAGCAGGGGACGCCCATCTCATCGGCGAAGGCCAGCTGTTCCCTGGCGTACTTGAGCGCTGCGACGCGCTCCTTTTCCTCCGTGGACAGGACGTTTTTCCAGACCCCGACCTCCGCTATCGCAGCGCCCGCTTCCCTCGCGGCGTCAAAATAATCCCGGGCCAGCTGCCTTGGCGCCGCGCTGTCCACCGGGCAGGTGACCGCCGCGAAGCGCGACTTGATCAGCAGCTCTTTCCATTCCTCCGGGGATGACCATGCTCCCGTCACCGTTCCGCCCAGTTTCATTCCCTTTCTCCTCCGTTTTATCTGTTGTCGTTCCCTTGCTCCATCCTGCCCGTCCATCCATATCAAGGGATCCTCTTTCAGATCCATTGTATCAAACGCGCTTGATTTCTCAAGGACAGGGGAGTTCCAGGCTTTCGCTTGAGCCCGGGCGGCTTTTTGCCTATACTGTGCTCTTGACGGGAGGGACTGTATGAAAAAGGAATGGATCAGCGGGATGAGGGATGCGGTGCCGGTCGCGCTGGGGTATCTGGCCGTCTCCTTCACCCTGGGCCTGGCGGCGCGCAGGGCTGGGCTTCCCGCCTGGCAGGGCGCCTTCCTGTCGCTCATCACCAACACGTCCGCCGGGCAGTTCGCCGGTTTCTCCGCCATTGCGTCCGGCGCATCCCTGCTGTCGACGGCTTTCACCCAGGTCGTCGTCAACCTGCGCTACGTCCTGATGTCCTCTGGCCTTACCCAGAAGGTTGAGCGGGGCGTTGGGCTGGGACAGCGCCTGCTCATCGCCTTTGACGTCACGGATGAGCTCTTCGCCCTGGCTGTCAGCCGCACAGGCCCGCTTCCCCCCGCCTATTACTTTGGCATGATGGCGGCCACCATCCCCTGTTGGGCGCTTGGCACCTGGCTTGGCGCCGCCCTGGGGGCGCTGATGCCGGAGGTCCTTCTCAACGCCGCCGGCGTCATGCTGTACGCGATGTTCATCGCGGTGGTGGTCCCGCCGTGCAGGAAAAGCAGGCCTGTTCTCCTCATCTCCCTGTGCGCGATGGTGCTGAGCCTGATCATGCGGTTTCTGCCTCTGACCCGGGGAATCTCCCCGGGGCTGCGCGTTTCCCTCATCGGGATCGTGCTGTCAGCCGCCGCGGCGAAACTGTTTCCGGAAAAGGAGGGGCAGGATGGCTGATCCCTGGCGGTATATCCTGACGATATCCCTGACCACCTTCCTGGTGCGCGCCCTGCCCTTCCTCCTCATCAGGCGCCCCATCAGGAGCCCTTTTCTGCGCGCCTTCCTGGGCTATGCGCCGTACGTGACCCTGGCTGCGATGGCTTTTCCGGATATGGTGCTCTCAACCGGCAGCGTTCTTTCCGGCCTCATGGGGTTCCTGGCCGCCCTGGCGGCTGCCTGGCGTGGGAGAGGGCTTCTGCAGGTGGCCGGCGCCGCCTGTCTGGCTGTTCTGCTGACTGAGATCGTTCTGTGATCGGAGGGGACACATGCTTGGTGTATTGGTCAATGCGGTATCGGTGGTCCTGGGCGGTCTGATCGGCTGTCTTTTCGGGAGGTTCCTGAAGCAGAAGTATACCAGCGCCGCCATGACCGGTACCGGCCTGTGCACGCTGTACATCGGCTTTTCTGGTTCACTGAGGAGCGGAAACCCGCTTTTCCTCATCGGTGCGCTGGTTCTGGGCGCGCTGCTGGGGACGCTTTTGGATCTGGACGGGAAGGTCGTACGCCTGGGTGAGAAGGCGCAGTCGATCGTCCGCGGCGGCGGAGGCCGGGTGGCGGAGGGGTTCGTGACCGCCTCGCTGCTCTTCTGCGTGGGCGCGATGGCGGTGACCGGTTCGCTGGACGCGGGGCTGCGCGGTGACAACGCCACGCTGTACGCGAAGTCCGCGCTGGACTTTGTCGCCGCCGTCATGTTTGCCGCCACCCTGGGCCCGGGCGTCATGCTGTCCGCCCTGGCCGTGCTCCTTTATCAGGGAGCCATCGCGCTCACCTCCTGGTGGATCGCTCCCCTGCTGACCCCGCAGGCGGTGAATGAAATGGGCGGCGCCGGATCCCTGCTCATCCTAGCCCTGGGGCTGAATCTGCTGGGTGTCACCAAAATCAAGGTCGCGGACCTGCTGCCGGCCATCGCGATCGCGCCGGCATTGGTTCTGATCAGCGGCTTGTTTTAGCACCCTGCATAGGAATGGATGGAAGGAAAACGCCCCGGATCGCTCCGGGGCGCTGATGTCTTTTCGGGCCTGTTGCTGTCAGTAGACCGCCGCGATGACCATGCCGCCCATGTTGTCGGTGGAAGCAAGGAAATCATCGGCATTGGCGGGCAGGCTCACGGTGGTGTCCTCATTGCCGCCGGGGAGACGGTAGATCTCATACTTCAGTTCGCCGTCCAGATAGACCGCGATGTGGGGATGCGCGATGAGGTAGTCGATATATTCCTCCAGGCACAGCCCCAGTTGCTGCATCACCGCCGCGTGGGGCACGCCGACATAGCGGTAGGCGTCGATCTTCAGGTTGATGCCGGTCTTGTGCGCTTTGTCCACCGTGCCGGCGGCGGGATAGCCCTGCACGGGGAAGCGGAAGACAAAGCCGTATTCCCAGGCATTCGCGTTGAGCCACTCGGCCTGGGCTGTTTCCTGGAAGTTCTTGCTGTTGAGCGCGCTGTCGTTGGCATCGTACACATCGATGTTCGCGCTCAGCCCGGTATGGTAATCGCTGGTGCCCGGATAGGCGACCCGCTCGCGGGCTTTCTCAACCAGCGCGCTGCCGGAATAGCGGTCCTGATACCGGGCCACCTCGGTCTGCCAATACCCCAGCTGCGTCTGCGCGTCGCGGTAGCCTTCCCTGACGATGAAATGCTCCATTCCCTCGGCTTTGGCGGCTGCGATCATCCTGTCAAGCGCTTCGATGGCGGGGGGCAGCAGGGTCACGTTGCCGTCCCTGACCGGCACGCGGTAGGAGGTCTGTGTCCCGATGGACTTCAGATTGCCCTCGACCAGCGTATAGTCCGCCGGCATCTCATGCCAGCGGTTCACCAGCAGCAGGCCGCCCTTGAGCAGGTCCGCGCGGGTGACCTGCGCCTCGCGCGTGTTGGTGATGGGGAAATCGCTGACGTCCAGTACGTCCCAGCCGCTTTCCTTCGCCTCCGGCCAGGTTTTGACCTCTCCGACCTCAAGGCTGGCCTGCTGCTGGGCAAGCTGCCTGTTGTACTCCTCGACCAGAGCCTTGTTCTCCTCCTGGACGCGCGCCGCCTGGCGGTCCCGCTCCCCCTTCTGGTATTGATCAAGCAGGACAAAACCGGTCGCGAACAGCGCGAAAAGAACCAGCAGGGCGATCGTCCATTTCAGTAGCCTGCGAAACGCGTCCGCTTTCTTTGCATTTGTCATCGTCATCATCCTTTCCCGCGGCAAGCGCAGGGGAACTCCCCGGGATTCTGCCCCACATATAACAGAAATGTAACATTCTGTCAATAGATCGTGGATTTACAACCCTTTTTATGTCGCGATGGGATCATCCTCCGCCTCCAGAAGGGCCGCGAGCGTTTCCGCCGCGCATTCCTCATCGGCGCCTTCGGCCAGAAGGGTCATCTCGCGCCCGGAGAGCTTGCCCAGGGAAAGCAGGCCCAGCATGGACTTGCCGTTAAAGGTGCCCCGGCTGTCCTGCAGCAGGATATGGGAAGTGAAGCCGTTCGCAGTGCGTGTCATCCTGCCGGCGCGTTCGGCAGTAAAGGGCAACGTCCCGCCCAGGACCACCTTCCGCCTGATCATAAGGCTTCTCCCTTCCCGGGGCATCGCCCCGTTATGTAGTCATATCAGGCAGCGTCTGGGATAGCTTCATCAGTTCCTGCATCCGGTGCTGGACGCCTGATTTGCTGAGCTCGGGATCGAGCATCCCGCCCAGATCGGCCAGAGAGGCGTCCGGCTGGGCCAGCCTCATCCTGGCCAGCGCTTCCAGTCGCTGCGGCAGGGCGTTCAGGCCCATGTGCCGCGAGATCCTTTCGATCGCCAGGACCTGCCCGGCGCTTGCGGAGAGCTGTCTTTTCAGGTTGGCATGGTCGCAGTTGGTCGCCCGGTTGGTGATTTCCCTGAGGCTCTTCTCGGCCCTGCTGTTCTCCATGGAGAGAACGCTCAACGAGGCGCCCATGAGCTTGAGCAGCTCGGCCAGCCGGTCTCCGTCCCTGATGTAGACAACCGACCGGTCCCTGCGGGAGGTGAGTCCCGCCGTAAGGCCGCACTGGCTCAGCACGCGCTTCAGCCGCGATGCGCGGGCAGCGTCCTGGAACACCCATTCCGCGTGGTAACGCCTGCGCGGGTCGGCCATATACCCGCAGGCCAGGAAGGAGCCCCGCAGATAGGCCCGGCGGCAGCAGTGCCGCCGCATCACGCGCCGGGGGGCGCAGAACCGTTCCCCGCCCTCCCCGTCCGGGCGAAGCATGCCCTGTTCGCGCAGCAGGCGGTGCGTATCCTCCTGGGACAGCTGCAGCAGATACTGCCTCCTCCCGGCGGTGCGTGTCTGAAGGAGCAGCCGAGGCCTTGCGTGCGCGGGACCCGAGGCGTTGAACAGCTTCAGGGCGCGGCGCATCACCGCGGCGTCGTCCGTCCTGAAACTGAGGCTGACCTGCCGTGTGCCCGACAGCGTCATCACCGACGCCCCGAAAATGAGGCCCCCCAGCTCCGCGTTGACGCAGCATCGCTTCTGCGCCGAAAGCGTTGCCAACTCGGCTTTGACCCGGGCGGAATAGCTCATGCCGGGATCTCCGGGATGATGCGGACCTCCGGCTCCAGCATGACGCCGAAGCGTTCCATGACCCGGCGCTGCACTTCATCCTTGAGCGCGATGAAGTCCGTCGTGGTCGCGCCTCCCAGGTTGATCAGGAAACCGGCGTGCTTCTCGCTCACCTGGGCGCCCCCGATCCGAAAGCCCTTGAGACCCGCCTGCTCGATCAGGGCTCCTGCGAAACATCCGGGGGGCCGCTTGAAGAAGGAACCGGCGCTGGGCCAGGTCAGCGGCTGCTTATCCCTCCGCAGGGTCTGAAACTGCGCCATTTCGACGTACAGCGCGTCGCGGCTGCCGGGGGAGAGCAGCAGCACCGCGCCCAGCACCACCAGGCCCTCATCCATCATGCGGGTATGGCGGTAGGCCATCCGGGCTTCCTGAAGGCTCAGCCTCAGCCGCTTCCCGTCAGGGCGGAGGCAGTCCACCGACTCGACGGCGCTGGACATCTCCGCGCTGAAAGCGCCGGCGTTCATGAACACCGCGCCGCCCAGGGATCCGGGGATGCCCGCCGCGAAAGCCAGGCCGGCCAGATGATTGTCTGCCGCGAAGAAGGCAAGCGCTTTGAGCGGGACGCCTGCCTGCGCGCGGACGCGCCGGCCGTCCAGCGACATCCCTGAGAATCCCGTACCGAAATGGACGGCCAGACCCGGATAGCCGCTGTCGGGGATCAGCAGGTTGGACCCATTGCCGATGAAGAGCACCGGGACCCCCACCGCCTGAGCGGCTGTCCAGGCCAGCGCGGCCTCCTCCTCATTCTCAACGTCCAGAAACCATCGCGCAGGCCCGCCGGTCCTGATGGTGGTCAGGCCTGACAGCGGCACCCCGGTTTGGAAGCGCGTCTCACACAGCGTCCGCCACGCGCGCCCCAGGTCGCCCATCATGAAAGTCCTCCGTGCTGACAGGATTTTACCATGTAAATAATGACGCCGCAAGCGCCAAATCATCCATTTATGGATCAGATCAGATGAAAAGGCGCTTTCTGATGGCCTCTTTCAGCGCCTTGTTCTGCTCGATCCCGGCCAGCATCAGCGAGATGACCAGCATCGGGATGCCGGCATACACCGACCAGCTGAGGGAGGCCTTCCCGGACGCGTTGAGATCCAGGATGAGCTCCATCCCCATAAGAAGCGCCGCCATCAGCAGCATCAGGATGGCCGCCCGGTGCAGTCTGCGCATTTCGATCCGCCGGTAGACCAGCAGCATCATCAGGGTCATCAGCCCGGTGAGCACCAGCAGGGGCATCACGACGCCCAGATACCAGGAGAAGCCATCCGTGAGCGCGGAGACGAGCGCAAGGAAGCCGCACAGGGCCAGAGCGTCAACGGCGATGTACAGGTACGGCTTCTTCGGCCTGAACAGCAGGGGCACGGCGAAAAAACACCACAGCATCCCCAGCGCGCCCATCACGAAGGGGGACCAGATCCCCCCGCCGTCGATGAGGTCGATCCCCAGGACGATCAGCATCGGGATCAGCACCGCGACCACGGCCAGCTGCCGAGCGTACCCTCGGTCCATATGGCTGATGGCTTCCTCAAAGACGTCCGGGTTGGGGTTCTCGGACAGATCGGGCGCGGGTTGCCTGGGATTGAGGACGGGGGTCCCGCACAGCGGGCACTTCCCCAGGTTCCTGGCAAGCTCTACGCCGCATTCCACACAGTATGACAAAATCATTCCTCCCTCTGTCAGGGTCAAAACGGGGCGCCTTGTCAGTTGCTTTCGATCAGGACCGGAACGCCCAGCCGGATCAGGCTTGTGAAGAAATCCCTCTCCACGTCCGTTTCCCTCATGGTGATCGAAAACGTGACCATCGTCTTGCCGCAGGCGCTGAGGACTGCGCAGTTCAGCGGCGTCTTCCTGGCCCGCCCCAGCACTAGGTCGATGCGCTCGACGCGCTGCTCCATTTCAGGGGGCATCGCGATCCGCCCCATGTTGGTCAGCGTGCTGGTCATGTAGCGCTCCCCGGTGACGCTGAAAACCGCCTTGAGTGCGAGGTTCTTGATCACAAGCGGCGCGGCGCGCAGCAGCGGGTTCCGCTCCGCCTTCACGTTGGCGGAGAAGCGCGCGTTGAGCATCGGCTCCATCGTTTCGATCCCCATATAGTGGCTGACCAGCGCGATCAGGTCATCCAGGCTGTACTCCCCGTAATCCATCCGCACGGGAACGTTGACGTAGAAGGAAAAGTTCCTCAGCGTTTTTGAGGGGTAGATGTTGCGCAGATTCACCGGCAGGGAAAGCTTGACCGGCCTGTCCCGGCCTCTGCGGCTCTCCTTCTTGCGGTTCATCAGCGCCTGCAGCATCAGGGCGGCCAGCAGGCTGGTGACCGTGGTTTTGTTTTCGCGCGCGACAGAGAGCAGGCGCTCCGTGGGCATTATCCCCGTCACGATCCGGAGGAGTCCGTGAGGTTCCGGCGTTCCGCGCAGACGCCAGGCGGGGTCCTCGCCCCTTGGCCTTGTCACGTCCCGGGCGTATTTTGGAAAGGAGTCCTCCCATTCCTCTTCCCTGGGCTTCTCCCGCGTGTCCAGGATGGGGAGCCTGGCGGGGATGCGTTTCCCGTCATGCAGAAACAGGTATTCCGCGGCCAGCGTCATCAGAAAACTGACCGCGCCGCTGCCGTCTGCCAGCGCGTGGAAGACCTCCAATGAGATCCTTTTCCGATGGTAGCGCACCCTGAAGAGAAAATCCCTGTTCTGCGTGAGGTTCAGCGGCATCAGGATGTTGCGTGCGTCCGGTTCCACCAGTGGGCCCTTGTCCTGCCGGTCAAAATAATGCCAGAACAGCCCTCTGCGCAGGCGGTAGGCGAACAGGGGGATGCGCTTCAGCGTATTGTCAAGCGCCTGCTGCAGCAGGGCCGGGTCCACGTCCTCCTTGAGGGTGACGGAGACGCGGTAGATCGACATCCAGTTCTTCGTCCGCGCCGCAGGGTAGATCTTTGCCGCGTTGTCCAGCCGCAGCCAGGAGGGCATGGCCGCGCCCTGATCCCGGCTCACGGCGTACCTTCCAGAAATTCCCGCAGCATGGCCTGCGCCGTCCTGGCCTCCGGCACGGGATAGAGCGGATAAACGTGCCACATCCCCGGCTCTACATGCTGCCTCGCCCTGACGCCCGCCCTTGTAAGGCGTTCGAGCATTTCCTCGTTCTCCGGCAGCAGGATCTCATCCCCGCCTGTGATCATAAGCGTTTCCGGCAGGCCGCTGAGCTCGCCGAACAGCGGGGAGACGAACGGATCCTCCGCGTCGTGGCCGGAAAGATAGTACGCGGCTGACCTGCTGATACCCTCGCAGCTGAGCACGGGGTCATGCCCCATGAGCCTGCAGGCTTCAAGCGACTGCTTCAGGTCCACCCAGGGCGAGAGCGCGGCGATCTTTAGGGGCTGGGGCAGGCGAAGTTCCTTGAGCTTCAGCGCCAGGGCAAAACAAAGCCCTCCGCCGGCGGATTCCCCCACGAAGGCGATCTCCTCCGGCTGATAGCGGGTCAGCATCAGCCTGTACGCTGCCAGCGCGTCCTCCAGCGCGGCGGGGTAGGGATGCTCCGGCGCCAGGCGGTAGCCCAGGCAGAGGGTGGCGCGCCCTGTTTCCAGCGCCATCAGGCCGCCGAAGCCCCGCGCGTGTTCCAGGGTCCCGGAAACGTATCCACCGCCGTGCAGGTAGAGGATGGCCCTGCTGACCTGCCCCTGAAGCGGGAACACCCAGGAGGCTTCGCAGGAGGGCAGTTCGGCCTTGTAAGCAGCGGTCTTGTTCGCCGCCGCGCGCGAGCCCAGGGACGCGAGGGCATCCTGCAGCTTGCGCTGCTTTTCCAGGTCCAGCCCGTTGAACAGCGGGTTGAGCAGGCCGATCTGTGCCTTGAGGAGGGAACTGATCACACTTGGCATCCGTCGCCGTCCTTCCGGAAGATACTTGTTACGGGGGGATTGTACCACGCGCGGCGACATGCGGGCAATGAAGGCCCGGTGATGAAGGGCGGCCCGCTGGCGGCTTCAGGACTTCCTGTGCCCGGCACCGCCGGGATTTTGCCGCTTTTCTTGTACGGGTTTCGGCGATGGGATATAATGGTTCCGGCGGTGACCCAGTCGCCGCAAAAGGAGATGACTATGCGGAAGACCAAGATCATCTGCACCCTGGGGCCCGCTTCCTGCACCAAGGAGATCATCAGGGAACTGATCAGGGAAGGGATGAACGTCGCGCGTTTCAATTTTTCCCACGGCACCCATGAGAGCCATCTGGCGCTGTTCCAGGTGCTCAACAAGGTCCGCAACGAGATGGGGGTGCCCATCGGCACCATCCTTGACACCAGCGGGCCGGAGATCCGGACAGGGACGTTCAGGGGCGGCAGGGCGCTGCTGAAGGAAGGCGCCGCCTTTGACCTGGTGACGGAAAAGATCGAGGGCGATGAGACGGCGACCTGGATCACCTATCCGAACCTGCCCCGCGATCTGGGGGACAAAAAGAGGATCCTGCTGGACGACGGGCTCATTGAGCTTGAGGTGCAGGAAGTCTCCGACACCCGCATCCGCACCCGCGTGGTCGCGGGCGGCGAGATCTCTGACCGCAAGGGCGTCAACATCCCCGGCACCCGCCTGTCCATGCCCTACCTGAGCGAAAAGGACAGGGAGGACCTTCTCTTCGGCATCCGAACCGGGTTTGACATCGTGGCCGCGTCCTTCGTGCGCATGCGCGAGGACGTCCAGCAGATGCGCGACTTCCTGGACCTCAACGGGGGAGCCCACGTCCGCATCATGGCCAAGATCGAGAATGCCGAGGGCGTGGCCAACCTGGAGGAGATCATCCAGGTCTGCGACTCGGTGATGATCGCCCGGGGTGACATGGGCGTGGAGATCCCCTTTGAGGAAATCCCCATCATCCAGAAGCGCATCATCAAGGTGGCCTCCATGGCCGGCAAGCAGGTCGTCACCGCCACGCAGATGCTCAACAGCATGATCCAACACCCGCGCCCCACCCGCGCCGAGATCACCGACGTGGCCAACGCCATCTACGACGGTACCAGCGTCATCATGCTCTCCGGGGAGACCGCCAGCGGCAGGTACCCGGTGGAGGCCGTGCGCACGATGGTGCGCATCGCCGAGCGGACAGAGAGGGACATCAACTACAAGAAACGCTTCTTTGTGGACAACATGTACCAGGACGCGCACGACATCACCGACGCCATTTCCCACGCCACCTGCCTGATTGCCTACAACCTCCACGCCAAGGCCATCATCACGGTCACAAAATCCGGCACGACCGCCTACATGATCAGCCGCTTCCGCTCGGACATCCCCATCATCGCCTGTACGCCCGATTCCACCGTCTGGCGGCAGATGAGCCTGTCCTGGGGCGTGACCGGGCTGATGGTGGGCGAGGAGAAGGTCATGGAAGTCCTGTTTGACCATGCCATCAACACCGCCAAGCTGGCCGGGCACGTCAGGGCGGGCGACCTGGTGGTCCTGACCACCGGCATCCCCCTGTCCCAGTCGGGCAGCACCAACCTCATCAAGGTGGCCTACGTCCCGGATTGACGGGGAGCGTGACCCCTGGCCGGAATGCCGCCCCGCCGCCTGCCGGGCGGCATTCCCATGCCGCCGCTGCGCATGATTTCTTCTTCAGCATGCCCTCCTGATTGTTAAGGCTTCTTTACAGAATGATTGCAATGATTTGCCCGCGCCCCTATAATAGGGTTGCCGCGCGGGCGATGAACGCCCCGGCCTGAAAGGGATATAAGATGGTTTTTGACCCGCGCAGCTTGGTCAACGCACTCAAGGACAACGTGCGGCGCGTCATCGTGGGAAAGGATGAGGCGATCGAGCTCGCGCTCATCGCGCTGCTGTGCCGCGGCCACGTGCTGATCGAGGACGTCCCGGGCGTCGGAAAGACCACCCTGGCCGCCTCGCTGAGCAGATCGCTGGACTGCTCGTTCCGGCGCATCCAGTTCACCCCCGACGTGACACCCTCGGACATCACTGGATTCACGATGTACAACGCGCGCAGCGGCGAGATGGAATACCGCCCCGGCGCTGTCATGACCCAGATCCTGCTGGCGGACGAGATCAACCGCACTTCGCCCAAGACGCAGTCCAGCCTGCTGGAAGTCATGGAGGAAGGGCAGGTCACCGTGGACGGGGTCACGCGCAGCCTGCCTCAGCCCTTCATGGTGCTGGCGACGCAGAATCCGATCGACTTCGTGGGCACCTATCCGCTGCCTGAGGCGCAGATGGACCGGTTTTTCCTTCGCATCATGATCGGCTATCCCTCCATCGAGGAGGAGATGGACGTGCTGGACCGCTTCACAAGCTCCGAGTCGCCGCTGAAGTCATTGCTGCCCGTGTGCCGCGCGGAGGAGATCCTGCAGCTGCAGGAGCTGGTCGGCACCGTGTACTGCAGCCGCGAGGTGCGCTCCTACGTCGCCACCATCGTTGCCGCCACCCGCAGCCATCCATCCGTCCAGCTGGGCGTCTCCCCCCGGGGAGCCATCGCGCTCATCCGCTCGGCGCAGGCCTGCGCCATTCTGGCCGGGCGCAGCTATATCCTGCCGGATGACGTCCGCCGGATGGCCCACAGCGTGCTGTCCCACCGGCTCATCCTCACTCCGGAGGCGCGCATGAAGGGTATTTCCGCCGAGGGCGTCCTTTCCCACCTCATCGACAGCCTGCCGGTGCCCGGCGCAAAGGGATGAGCGGCCGCCTGTATGCGGCGCTGAGCGTGCTCGCGGTGACGGGGCTTTCGGCCCTGTCCCTTGGCGGGCCGCTTTTTTATTTTTTTTCCTGGACCATCCTTCTGATGATCCTCTATGGCCTCCTCAGTGTGCTGCTTGGGAGAGGGCTGACCGTCCTGATCCAGGGGACGGACTGCCTGAAAGCGGACCGCGGCGGGACCGGCACCTTGACAGTGGGGCTCAAAACGAAATGCCCCCTGCCCCTGGGACCTGTTGCCCTCAGCCTGTCCCTGCCCGAGGGGAAAAGCCGGGTCCTGATGCGGGCGGGTATCCGAAGAGAGAGGGAAGCGTCCTTTGTCCTCCGTTTCCCTCACGTGGGCGTGTGGCGCTGCGGGGCGGACGCGCTGGTGTTCACCGACGTGTTCGGTTTGTTCCATATCTCCGGGAAGGTGAGGTCGGCACTGCCGGAGGTGGCTGTGCTGCCGCTGAGTTTTGAGGTCCAGCCGATCGTTTTCGCCCGGATGGATGACGGCCGCGCCCTGCCCAACCGCACTGGGGAGGACGTGACCTCGCCGGAGGACACGCGCGCTTACCGGCAGGGGGATCCCTTCAAACGCATCCACTGGAAGCTGTCCATCAGGACGCGGGAACTGGTCGTCAGGCGCTTTGAGGTGCCCGCGCCGCCGGACACGCTGGTCCTGATGGACTGCACCGATCCTGTTCTGGGGAAAGGGGTACCGGACGGCAGCCTGCGGCTGCGGGATACCCTTTGCGAGACCGCGCTCGCCGTGGCCGGGATGCAGATGGCAGCCGGGCATCCCGTGCGCCTGCCGCTGTACGGCGCGAGGCAGAGCGAATTCCATGCCGACCGGTCAGGCTCCCTGCCGCTGCTGAAGGAGGAGCTGGCCTTCCAGCTCTTCAGGGGCGGGGAACCCTTCCACCGCGTGCTCAACCTGGAGCTCCGCCGGATGCGCAGGACCGGCGCCACGGTGGTCATCACGACGCGGCTTGACTGGGACATCGTCGAAGGCGTGAAAAACATCCGCGCCTCCGGGCCCAGCGTGCGCTTTTACCTGATCACCTTTTCCGCCGGGGATGAGCGCTACGCTCCCCTGATCGCCCGGCTGCAGCAGCATCTGGTCGAGGTGTGCTATGTCACGCCTGCGTAAACTGCTCACAGGGAGGATCGGCGCCACGGCCATGACCGCCCTGATCGCCGGGGCGCTGGCCCGGCCGCTTCTGGACGCCCTGGGGATGCGTGCCGAGGAAGGCATAGCGGCGCTTTTCGCGCTGCTGTGGGCCGCTGTGATCGGCCTTTACACCGCGATCCCCAAACGGTTCAGGTGGCTGGCGCCGCCTGTTGCCGTGGGGGTCTTCCTCCTGGCAGCCCTCGGCCTGAAGGGATCTGCTCCCGCGCGCCTCTGGTCGCTCATCCTCTCGCTCAATTCCGGCGTTTCTTTCCGTGACGCCGCGGTGATCTACTTTGACGCGCTGCTTCCCTTCATCCCGCTGCTGCTTGCCCTGTACGCACGGCTGCTGATGGAGGGGGAGCCCGCCTTTTCGATCCCCCTGATGATCACGCCCCTCATGATGACCTGGTTCCTTGGCGCGCGGGGGAGCATGCTGCTGTATTTCCCGGCCGCGCTTTGCCTGCCGCTGCTGTACGCCTATACCAACAGGGACGGCGCGGGGGAGATGAAGGGCCCGCGGGCAAAAGCAGACTGGCTTCGCCTGCCGGCGCTTGCCCTCGCGCTGGCTTTGCTGGCTTTTGCCATGACGCCGGTATACCGGCAGACGGTCCCCGCGGCGGAGCAGATGGCGGACAGCCTCAGGCGGCTGATAGAGGACACTTTCTTCTTCACCGACACGAGGAACATGTTCTCCCTGGGTTCCCAGGGGTATCAGCCCATGGGCGAGCGCGGCCTGGGCGGGCGGCCCGACATTTCCCGGACCCCCGTGATGACGGTCCAGGCGGAGGAGACGGTGTACCTGCGTGGCACGGCGCTGGACATGTACAACGGCCGTGCCTGGTTTGACACCCTCTCCAATGAGCGCTACGGATGGAATGCCATACGGTTCGCGGGGCTGAAGGCCAGCCTGTTCAACGAAGACCTGCCGGTGAAGGACAGGGTGGAGGAACGCTCAGCCTCTGTCACGATGCTCAGCGGGATGCCCTCCACGCTCTTTGTGCCCCAGCGTCTCCGCGGCGTCAGCCTGGGCGGAGGCATGGTGGCTTATTTCAACGCCTCTTCCGAGCTGTTCATCACCCATGACCTGGAAAACGGGGATACCTATTCCTTCCGTTACGAGCCCTACGTCGCGGGCGAACCGCGCACAGACGCGCTGGCGGCGATGCTGTCCTCTGCCGGGAAGGGGAAGGCGGCGGAGGTGGCTGATGAATACACACAGCTGCCCGAACACCTTCACAGGGACGGCATCATCATCAGCCTGGCGCGGGAGATCGCCGGGGACGTCGGCAATGAATATGAACGCGCTCTGACGCTGATGCGCTTCCTAAAAAGCAACTACGCCTATTCGCTGGACGTGCCCGAAGCGCCGGAGCATCTGGACTTTGTCTCCCACTTCCTCTTTGATGTCAAGGCGGGGTACTGCACCTATTTCGCCTCCGCGATGACCGTGCTTGCACGTTCGCTTGGGCTGCCCGCGCGCTACGTAGAGGGCTTCCGGGCCACACCGGGGGAAACGGGGAGCGTGACGCTCACCGGGGAGAACGCCCATGCCTGGACGGAGATCTTCATCCAGGGACTTGGCTGGGTCACCTTTGACCCGACCGCGGGGGACGGGGACGGCCGCCAAAACAGCGGGGATCAGCCGCCGCCCGATTCCCTTCCGTCGCCATCGCCCTCTCCCTCTCCTTCGCCCAGCCCCAGCCCGGAACCTTCGCCTGAACCGGAGCAGGATGAAACGCCCAGCCCCTCTCCGATACCGGACCGGGAGACCCCGACGCCTGAGCCCGGGCAGCCGGAATGGGAAGCGGATCCGGTCAGCCCGGCACCGCCCCCGTTCCCCTGGTGGCTGCTGCTGCTTGCCCTGTTGGCGCTGCTGATCTGGCGCATGCGGGAGGAGACCCCGGAGCGCAGGGAGAAGCGGCTGAAATCCCCTGACGCGGTCCTGGTGCTTTACTGGCAGGCGCTGCTGGAGACCCGCGCGGCCCGGGGCGAGGGCATCCTGTCCCATGAAACGCCGATGGGCTACGCCGCGCGGATCTCTGCCGGGGACGCGGCGCTGCTGCGCATGGCCGCCGCCCAGAGCGCGCTGGTGTACGGGCACAAGTCCCCTGAGCCGGGAGTTCTGCTCATTGCCTGGGAGTGCTATGCGGCGGCGTGGAGACGCCTGCCCTGGCATCAAAAAGCAGCCCTGTCCCTGCGCCGCGCGCTCAGACCCGTTATAATGGCAGTCAAAAACACCCCGGGCAGGATGCTCAGGGCGGTGAAAACGCGGATCAGAAGAAAGCGCCGCAAAACGGCATAGGCAGAGCGGCTCATCCGGAACTGCGCATCATTCAGGCGCTATGCACCTTTTTCATCGTGAAGATGAGCCGACTCTTCAGTGAGGATCGTTAAAAACACGCCGACAATGCGCGGGTCGAACTGAGTGGAGGCGTTGCCCGCGATCTCAGCCACCGCTTCGTCATGGGTCAGGGCGTTGCGGTACGGCCTGTTGTGCGTCATGGCGTCGTACGCGTCCGTGACCGCAAGGATCCGGGAAAGCAGCGGGATGGTGTCCCCGCTCAATCCCTGCGGATACCCTTTTCCGTCCCACCGCTCATGATGGCACAGGATGCTCTCCGCGATCGGGATCAGATCCGGGGTCGATATCGCGATCCTGTACCCGATTTCGGGGTGCCTTCTGATTTCGACCCACTCGTCTTCGTTCAGCGCTCCCTTTTTGATCAGGATGTACTCGCTGATGCCGATTTTCCCGATATCGTGCAGGGACGCGAGGAGTTCCAGCCTGTCGATCTCCGCCTGCGACAGGCTGAGTTTTTCCGCGATGGCCTTTGCCAATTGAACCATCCTCTCGGAATGCTCCTCGGTTTCCTGGTTTTTTGCGGCTATGGCGGCCCTGATGGAGGAGATGATCCTGCTGTGTGAGCTGTTGTGTTCCAGGAGTTTGCGCTGATACATGTACTCTTCAGCGATCCTCAAGATGCTTTGGATGTCCTCGTCAGCCGTTCTTTTTGTCGCGAATCCAAGCGATATGCTGTACTCAAATTTCTCGTCGCGGGCCTTCAAGTTGAAGGTTTTCAGCGCTGACTTGATGTTTTCCAGCACTTGAAGCGCTTCTTCATTTTCGGTTTTCGGCATGAGGATCGCGAATTCGTCCCCGCCGATCCTTGCCACCATATCACCCGGGCGGCTGCAGCTGCTGATGATCTTTGCGCAATACTGGATGAGCCTGTCGCCGTTGCTGTGGCCGAAGGCGTCGTTGACCAGTTTTACGCCGTTGATGTCCCCGATCATGACGGACAGCGGCAATTGGCTCTGGGTATCAAGCCGTTCCAGTTCCTCCTCGAAGTACCTGCGGTTATGCAGGCCTGTCAGGAAGTCGTGGTTGCTGATATGCAGCAGCTGCGCGTCCGTCTCCTTCTTGTCCGTGATGTCGCCTGAAAAACCGAGGTATCTGTGCTCCGAGAGTTTCACCGCGTTGATCGTCCACCAGCGGATCGAGCCGTCATGATGGATGTACTGCAGTTCCGCGCTCATGCTGCCCTTGCTGATCAGTTCCCTGAAGTGCTCCATCGCTGAGGGCAGGGATTCCTCGGCGGTGATGTCCCGGATGGTCATTTTCAGGAGCTGCTCGATGCTGTAGCCGGTGATCGCGGCGGCGGCGCGGTTTGCCTCAACGTAGTGTCCGGCGCTGTCGACGACAAAGACAGCGTAAGGGGCGTTCCTGATATAGCTGCTGTATTTTTCCTCGTTTTCCCTCAGCGCGTTTTCCGCCGCGATGCGTTCTGTCACGTCAATGGCAAGATAGCCGAACAGCCTTTTGGGGAGGGAGGAGGAATGGATCGGGAAAAGGCGGCTTTCAAAGGATCGCTTTCTGCCGCCGAACTCATATACGTCAACGCTTTCAATGTAACTTCCCTGATCCGGCGCCTGCTGCAGGATGCGCCGGATCTTCTCCATGATCTGTTGCGGCGCTGTCGCGGGAAGTCCGTTTTCCGACAGTCCCATAACGCTCTTCGCGATCTCTGACACCTCGATGATCTTTCCTGTCTCATCCAGGATCACGACGGGGCTTGGGCTGTTTTCCAGCAGGCTCTGAAGCCTGGACAGGACCCTTTTTGTCTCTTCCTCAGCCTGGACCCGCTTGGTCATATCGGAGAATGTGCAGGCGAATTGATTCGGCGCGGGCTGGTAGGCGCTGATCTCAAAAAACTTGCCCGTTGATACGCTGTAATTGCTGAATTTCATCGGCTCGCCGGTCAGCGCCACCCTTCCGTAATTCTCGATCCAGTAGGGTTCCGTGTCCGGCAGGACATCCAGGACCGTCCTGCCCTGAATGTCATCGGCTTTCAGACCGGTCATCTGTTCAAACGCCGGGTTCACGGTCAGGAATCGGTAGTCGACGGGCGTTCCCGCTTCATCGCAGATGATCTCA
The DNA here is from genome assembly GCA_963169565.1 of Bacillota bacterium. GTDB lineage: Bacteria > Bacillota > Clostridia > Christensenellales > Aristaeellaceae > UBA6115. The sequence goes on from CAUJDI010000050.1 coordinate 40,328, forward strand.
TGCAGCGCGAAGGCATCCACCATCTCATGGAACAGCTGCTGATAATTCTGCCTGGCCCGCCGTTCGGCGGTGATGTCCTGGAAGGTGGCATAAACCTGATAGGGGGAAGATTCGCCCGGGCGGAACAGGGGGATGGCGTTGATGGACAGCCAGACGGTGTCATCGATCTTTGGCTGGTAGACCCCCATCAGGAAGGGGCCGAACGGTTTTCCCGTGCGAAGGGCCACCATGGCCGGATGGTCCGATCCCAAAAGCGCTGAACCATCCTCCCGGACAGCCCTCCATCCCGGGTCCATGGAGGTCCTCCCCTGCATCTGGTCAAACGTCATCCCAAGGATGCGCTCGGCCGCGGGGTTGGCGGAAATGATCGAACCGTCCGCCGCCTGGTAGACGACGCCCTGCGCCATCGTTTCGTAAAGCCGCCGGTGCTTCTCTTCGCTGACGCGGAGATTCTCTTCGGCTGTCTTCTGTTTGCTGATGTCCTGAAGGATGCAGTGGGACTGCTGGAACGCCCCGTCCGCGCCGTACCTGGTTTTTCCTTCGAATGAAAGGGAGACCGGGGCCCCGTTCTTGTGCAGCACCTTAAACTCGCCGTGAGCGTATCCCTGTTCCTTCAGAACAGCAAAACAATCCTGGAAGGAGTCTTTGCTTTCCGGTGAGAGGAAGCTTCCGAACCACTTGCCGACGGCTTCCTCCCTTGAAAATCCGAACGTGTCCAGCCACTGCTCGTTCACGTCGATGATGTTTCCGTCCGCATCCAGCGACTGATACCCCAGGGGGGCCTTGTCAAAGAGGATCCTGAACCGTTCCTCGGACTTTTTCAGCTGGTCCTGGATGCTTCGATAATCGCGCTGCTGCAAGAGAAGGAGACCGAGCAGCACGGAGGCGATGGGGTAGATGACCATCACCGGCAGGGCGATGGTCCCGATGACGGAGAGTCTGTCGGTATATGGAAGGAGAAGCATGCAGGCCAGCATGACGGCATGAACGGTGATGCCCATGAACAGGATGTTCAGCCAGCGCCATTTCTTTGACGGGACAGGCGCGAAGCGCCGCCAGGCAAGCCCGATCAGGGAGCTGGTCAGGATGGTCGCAAGCCCGGGCAGGACGCCGGACCCGCCCATGATGATCCGCAGAATGGACGCCGCGGCCGCGGCAATGGCTGTTGGGATGAAACCAAAGGTCAGTCCGGCCACGCTGAGGAGGATCGTCCGCGTATCATAGACCAGACCGGGCCGGAGCTTGAAGGGGATCAGCATGACCCCAATGCAGATCGCCGCGATCAAAAGACCGCTGAACACTGGCTGGATGCGGCCGTATCTGGCCGGGAGCCTGTAGGTTGCCTCGTAGATGATAGATAAAACCAACAGCATCAAGGCATTGTTGATCAATGCCGACATGATGGTTTGCTCCATACAGGCACTCCTTCATCGTGAAATGGGGTCCTGCTGCGCTGTGTTATCCCGGGATGCCCCCGGCAAACCCAGGAAAAGCCATTTCCTTTTCAAGTGAGGGATAGGACAGCCCCGGCGCTGAGGGCAGGGCTGACAATGAATGGACCGGATATCGTTTGACCAGTTGCTCGTCTCTGCTCATGACCCTGCCAAACGTCTATATATAGGATACTATCCTGTGGATGCATTGTTTGTCAAGAGAATTGAATGGATCCGCCCGGGCTCTTTCATCGTGCCCGTTCTGCTGCCATATCCAAACGCGGTAAAAAACGCTTGCGCAGGGAAAGGGAATGTGGTATCTTAACAAGGCTGTCACCGCGGAGACCTGACAGGGGCCCGCGCGAGACCTCGAACGGAGGGATAGGAAATGGGAAATTTCTGTGAAGTTTGCGAACGGGGAACGATGAGCGGCCATAAGGTCAGCCATTCAAACCGCAAGAGCAACCGCGTCTGGGCGCCCAACGTCCAGCACGTGCGCGTGATGAAGGACGGCAGCCCCAGACGTCTGAACGTGTGCACCCGCTGCCTGCGCAGCGGCAAGGTGCTGCGCGCGATGCCGAAAGCCTCCTCGGAAGCGCAGGCCTGAGCCGTTTTCGCACAACAGCCGCTCCGGTTTTTCCGGGGCGGCTTTTGAATTGCCGCGGTTCATTGCGGAACACTCGCATACCCGTTATAATGGGCGGGAAATTGGAGGCGAAGAGCTGATGAAACTGGGTATCGTCGGATTGCCCAACGTAGGCAAGAGCACGCTGTTCAACGCGATCACCAACGCGGGCGCGCAGGCGGCCAACTATCCCTTCTGCACCATCGAGCCCAACACCGGCGTGGTCGCGGTGCTGGATGCGCGGGTCAAAGGGCTTGCGGAGATGTATCACCCCAAAAAGACTACCTATGCCTCGGTCGAGTTTGTGGACATCGCGGGGCTGGTCCGCGGCGCCAGCAAAGGCGAGGGGCTGGGCAACCGCTTCCTCTCCCACATCAGGGAGGTGGACGCCCTGGTGCACGTGGTGCGCTGCTTTGAGGACGCGAACGTGGTGCACGTGGACGGCGGCGTGGATCCGCTTCGCGACATGGAGACCATCGGGATCGAGCTGATCCTGGCGGACATGGACACAGTGGCCAGGCGCGGGGAGAAGGCGCGCAAGATGTTCAAGACCGGGGACAGGAAGTTTGAGGAGGAGGCCGCGGTCGCGGACAAGCTTCTGGCTGTGCTGGAAGGGGAGAAACCCGCCCGGCTCTGCGCGCTCACCCCGGAAGAGAAGGAGATCGCGGACGGCTGGTTCCTGCTGACAGACAAGCCCGTCATCTACGCCGCCAACATCGCCGAGGACGATGTCAGCAAGGATCCTCAGACCCTGCCCCTTGTCAGAAAGGTGATGGAACGGGCGGCGGGGGAGCATGCCGAGGTGATCGTCATCAGCGCCAAAATCGAAGAGGAGATCGCCGGACTGCCGGAGGAGGAAAAGAAGCTGTTCCTCAGCGAACTGGGCATCGGGGAGAGCGGGCTGGACAGGCTGATCCACGCCAGCTACCGGCTCCTGGGCCTGATCTCCTTCCTCACCGCGGGGGAGGATGAGTGCCGCGCTTGGACCATCAAGGCCGGGACCAAGGCCCCGCAGGCGGCGGGAAAGATCCATACCGACTTTGAACGCGGCTTCATCCGTGCGGAAGTCGTCCCCTATGAGTCGCTCCTGCGCCTGGGCGGGATGACCCACTGCCGGGAGAAGGGTCTGGTGCGCAGCGAGGGAAAGGATTATGTGATGCAGGACGGCGACGTGACGCTGTTCCGCTTCAACGTATAGCGATGAACAGGATCCTGTTTTTTCTCAGGCGTCTGATGAGGATGGACTTCAGCCGCTTCAGCGGGGTCTTCAGGGAGCTGAGGGAAAGTACCGGAAAGAACTCCGCGCTGCTTCTGCTGGACCTGCTCTGGTGCGGCGTACGCTACAACGCCGGGTATATGGACTACAAGATCGCGCGGATGGACCGGCTCAACGCCTCCCAGCGAAGGACCGTCATCACCCGCGGCATCAGCAACGGCATCGTGAAGCGCATGAACGACAAGGCATACTGGCGCTATTTTGACGACAAGTGCGTCTTTAACGAAACCTTCGCCAAATGGGTGAAGCGCGGCTGGATCAGGGCGGACGCAAGCCTGACGGCCGAGGCGCTGGCCGTCTTCTGCCGGGGCAAGGGCCCGCTGTTTGTCAAGCCGCTCGAGGGCTCCAGCGGCGTGGGCGTGGAGCGCGTGGAACCGGAGGATTTCGCCGACAGCGCCGCCTTTCTCGGCCGGCTGAAGGGGAAAGGCGACTGCATCGTTGAGGAGACCGTCGTGCAGCATGAGGAAATGGCAAGGCTGTATCCCGGGAGCGTGAACACGGTCCGGATCGCGACCCTGCTGGGCGACAAGGCGGAGGGGATCGTGTACGCCTTCCTGCGCATCGGCAACGGCAGGGTGATGGACAACATCGACGCGGGCGGGATGGCCGCGCGGGTCGATCTTCAGACCGGGACGCTCAACTCCGTCGCCGCGGACAAGAAGGGGCGCGAGTACGCCCGTCACCCGCTGACAGACACGCAGATCCCCGGCTTTCAGGTGCCCTATTTTGAGGAGGCCAAGGCGATGTGTCTGGAAGCCATGCGCGTGGTGCCCCAGGTGCGTTTTGTTGCCTGGGACGTGGCGATCACCCGGGACGGGCCGCTGCTGATCGAGGGCAATTCCTTCCCCAGCCACGCCGTGCCGCAGTTCGCCGCGCATTATCCCGACGGCATCGGCATCATGCCGGAGTTCGGGCGGTTCATCACCCTTTAGCCCTATGGATGAAAACGGGCCCCTGTTTCGTTAGGTGCTTGAAGGAATCGACGCCAAAAGGAGCTGGACAGGATGGATCTGATCAAAACCCTGCTGGTCTACATGACCGTTCTTCTTACTTCCTCCACGGCCCTCGCCCCGGCCCTGACACCCATACCCACCGTCAATCCCACCCCCGTGCCGGTGGTGACGGTGACGCCGGCACCGGTCTTCACCCCCTACGTGCCCGTACCGACGTTTGCGCCCACCGCGACCCCGATCCTGACGACCCTTTACGTCGGGGACAGGGGCGAGAACGTGCGGATCATGCAGACGCGGCTGAAGGAACTGGGCTATCTGACGGGCGCGGTCGACGGCGTCTTCGGTCAGGGGACTTTGCGCGCGGTGAGGCGTTTCCAGACATACAACAACCTTGCCGTTGACGGCATCGCGGGGAGGCAGACCCTCAGCAAGCTTTATTATGACCCGAACGTGGTGTTCGCGCCGGTCGACGTGACGCCGCCGCCCACCGCAAGGCCCCCCGTCACGGCCAACATCCCTGTCTACTATATGAGCACGGCCGGCGAGCGGCTGTATACAGAGGTGCTGACCCTGTCCGAGGGGCGCACCACCGTGCGCGCCAATTCCTCGCGCGTACCGCAGGGCTATCTTCTGACCGGCGCTTCCCAGGCGATGGTCACCGTGTCCTCCTCCGGGACCGTCAGCCCGGCTTCGGTCACCTTCACCTATTCTCTCCAGGCCACCACCCCCCCGGTCACCCCAACGCCTACACTGGCCCCCACGGCAGCGCCGACAATCACCGTTTCTCCAACGGTGACGCCCACCCTAACGCCGGTACCGACCACAGAACCGACGGTATCCCCCACATCGGAGCCGACAGCCGCACCGACGGCTGAACCGACCGCGGAGCCTACGGCTGAACCGACACCGGAGCCGACAGCGGAACCGACGCCCGAACCGACGGCAGAACCGACACCGGAGCCGACAGCGGAACCGACGCCTGAACCGACGGCCGAGCCGACCTCGACGCCCGCGGCGGAGGTGCCTTTCCTGCCGGACTATCAGACCCTGCGCTTCAGGGAGGGCGTCTACCCGGTATATTCGGGTCCGGGCGAGCACTATTACCGGGTGGAGAACGCCACCCTCGGCGGGGGCACCTGCAGGCTCTACGGCGCGGCCGGCGACTGGATCCTCATCGGATACGGCACCACCGACGGCGGCTACCGCATCGGTTTCATCACCAAGGCCGCGCTGCCGGATGGCATCACCGCCGCGGAGCTGCTGCTGGCCTATGAGCCGCATACCCTGCTCTCCGATGCGCCGGTGAACAACGACCCCGTCATCTCGCCGGACCCCTTCGCCGAGCTGCCTGCCGGATCCACCGTCTATCTCCTGGCCTATTTCAGGGACAACGAGCGATACGTCTACGTTGAGGTGCCCGACTTCAGGGACGGCCAGCCGCTCCGCGGCTTCATCCGCGCGGACAGGCTGAACTGAGGTGAGCGCCACTGCGCCGGGCGCATCAACGCGCCCGGCGTTTTTCTGTCCCTTTAAGAAATATGCGGATCTTTAATCCTTCTTTAATGAGAAGGCCTCTTTTTCCTTAATCTAATGGGGTTATGATGCGATCGACCCGAAAGGGAAAACCAAGGAGGTAGGGACATGGAACATTTTGAGATGGTGGAAAAGCTCAGGCAGAAGGCCAACGTGAGCTATGAGGAAGCCAAAGCCGCGCTGGAGGCCAGCGACTGGGACCTGCTGGACGCGCTGGTATACCTGGAGAGCCAGGGCAAGGTGAACGCGGAGAAGGGCGACAGCTTCACCACGAAGAAGGAGCCCCAGCCCAAGAAGCCCCAGGAGCAGGACCTGCGCGGCGCGTTCTCCCGCTTCTTCAGCTACGTCGGGGAACTCATCAACAAGGCGAACAGCATCATCCTGGACGTCCGCAGGGGCGGGAAGATCATCCTGAGCATCCCGCTGAGCGTGCTCATCCTCCTGCTGATCTTCATGTTCTGGTGGGTGGTGCCCCTGATGGTCATCGGCTTGTTCCTGGGCGCGCGCTACAGCTTCAGGGGCAGCAAGGCGGCTGATGGCGTCAACCGTGCGATGGACAAGGCGGCCGAGACGGCGGAGAGCATCAAGTCCGGCATCAGGAAGGACGAGAGCGGCAATCCTGAGCAGTAAGGCATGACAGCAAGGGGTGAAAGGGGGCGATCAAGCCTCCTTTTGCCCTCTTTGGCTTGTTATGCGGCAAGAAAAGTGGCAGAATGAACGGTAAGCGGGCATAAGGGAGGCGAACAGGCTGTGCAGAAGATCCTACTGGTGGAGGACGAGCCCAACATCGCGAGATTCGTGGAGTTGGAGCTTTCGCATGAGGGCTATGAGGTCGTCAAGTCCGCCGACGGGCGGGCGGGCCTCGAACTGGCGGAAAAAGGTGGATTTGACCTTGTGCTGCTGGACATCATGCTGCCGGGCATCAGCGGGCTTGAGGTGCTGCGCCGCCTGCGCAGACAGAGCGAGGTGCCCGTCATCATGCTTACGGCCAGGGACGCGGTGACGGACAAGGTGACCGGCCTTGACATGGGGGCGGATGACTACATCACCAAACCCTTCTCCATCGAGGAGCTGCTGGCCCGCATCCGCACCGCCCTTCGGAAGAAAGGTGCAAAGGCGCTGCCCCGGCTCTCCTTCGGACCCCTGGTCATGGACATCGCCCGGCACACCGTGGAGGCGGACGGTGAGCCGGTGGAGCTCACAGGGCGTGAGTTCTCCCTGCTGCAGGCGCTGATGGAGAATCCCGGCATCGTGCTGAGCCGGGAGACGCTGATGGACCGTGTCTGGGGCTACAATTTTGTCGGGGAGACGAACCTGGTGGACGTATATATCCGCTACCTGCGCGCGAAGATCGCCGTGAAGACGCCCCGCCGGCTCATCCAGACCATCCGCGGGGTAGGGTATGTCCTGCGGGAGGAACCGGGCGACGCCTCCTGCGACGGCTGAGCGCGGCATGGGTTTTTCGGGGAGTTGAATGAATGGCAAAGAGGATGAAGCAGCAGGCGGCTGACAACAGGCGGATGCATTCCATCGCCCTGCGGATATCGCGGGGATACCTGATGCGCCTTGTGTTCACCCTGTTGGCGGTCAACATCCTCCTGACCGCGATGGGCCTTGTGTTCGGCGCGTTCAGCCTGGAGAAGTCCGCGCTTGGGGATGCCTGGCAAATGAACCTAAAACGTAGCGTCGCCTTGCAGTCAGACCTGCCCATCCCGCAGCGGATACAGACCCTTGAATACAGCTTCAGTCTCATGGATGGGGAGACGCACCGTGTGCTCATCGGCCCGGCGTTGCGCAACGCCGCCTTCGCGCTGCTGGTTTTGTTCTCTGCGGAGGGCCTGATGGTCTGGCTCCAGCACCGAGGCGGCAAGCGCCGGGTCAAAAGGCTGATGGATCCGCTGCGGCAGATGGCGATGACCGCGCAGGAGCTGAGCCGGACGGGCTTTGACGAATCGAAGGTCCATACGCTGGAGGAGGCGATCGACAGGCTCAGCGTCCAGTCCCCCGGGGCGAAGCTGGTGACCGGAGACAGCGAGCTGTCCGGCCTGGAGGAGGCCGTCAACAACCTGATGAACCGCATGCACGAGTCCTACCGCCAGCAGATCCGTTTCGTGTCCGACGCCTCCCACGAGCTGCGCACACCCATCGCGGTCATCCGCGGCTACGCTGACCTGCTCACCCGCTGGGGCAAGGAGGACCGGAAGGTGATGGACGAGTCGGTCAAGGCCATCCGGGACGAGGCGGACAACATGCAGCACCTGGTGGAGCAGCTGCTCTTCCTGGCCCGCGGGGACGCCGGGCGCACGCCCTTCACCCCGGCCCGGGTGGACCTTGCGGAGCTGGCGGGGGAAGCGTATGACGAGTACAACCTAATCAGCAAGGACCACCTCTGGCGCAACCGCAGCGAGGGCAGCGTGCCCGCCTGGGGGGATGAGGCCATGCTCAAGCAGGTCCTTCGCGTGCTGGCGGACAACGCGGTCAAGTTCTCCCCGCCGGGCTCGGTCATCACCCTGCGCGCTTTCAACAATGAACAGGGCATGGCCTGCCTGAGCGTGCAGGACAACGGCGCGGGCATCCCCGCCGCGGACCTGCCCCACGTGTTTGAGCGCTTTTACCGCGCCGACCCCGCCCGCGTGAAGGGCGGGGCCGGCCTGGGGCTGTCCATCGCCAAGTGGATCATCGACCGCCACAGCGGGCACATCGACATCTTCTCCAGCGAGGGCGTCGGCACCCGCTTCACCATCACCCTCCCCCCCGCGCCGGAGAAGGCGGAGGAGAAGGAAGTTGAGCCGGTTTTGGCAGGCGGGACGGATTAAGGTACTGTCAAGATTTATGTACAAATTTTCGGAAACCATTGAGTCGACTGTCAGCTGACAGCCGGTTAGCTGAGGATATTGGTGTCAGGCTGCGAATCGTTCACTATAGATCCGACAACGTAAATAAAGGTCCGGCCGAGCTTTACGGCGATGCAGGTGGCGTAGGTGAAGTCCTGCGGCTTGCGTGGCGTGAGGGTGGGTATGTCGACCAAATCTTACGGGATGGGGGTCACACCCGCGAATGCGGCTGTGACGTCGATCACAAACGCTTTGACATTGCCGTCAGTGGCCAGCAGTTCAAAGATCGGGCCCAGGGTGTACTGGTTGAACCCATCAGGGTTCTGGCCGAAGTACCAGTTGAAGTTGCCGCCGCGGGCGTTCGCTTCGACCAGAGCCTTGGAGAACTGACCGGTGGGCAGGGGCCTGACGGACTTGAAGGCGGGTACCATGCCGGCCTCGGCGACCATGTAGTTCGCACCGTCCTCGGACAGGGCCATGTAGTTGAGGAAATCAACGGCAGCCTTCTGCTGCTCGGGAGTGGCCTTGGCGTTGACCACGAACCAGGACGGGGCGGCCATGTACAGG